>SIAL01000012.1 GCA_009691815.1 Gemmataceae bacterium
TATCAGCATTGTGTCTTGGTAAAAGACTTGGCCAAGAGTTTGAATATCGAATTGCTGTTCTTGCCTTCGTATTCGCCAAACCTGAACTTGATTGAACGGTTGTGGAAGTTCACTAAGAAAAAGGTCCTGTATGGTCGTCATTACGACACCTTCGCTGCCTTTTGTGGAGCAATCGATGGTTGCCTTGGCAAAATAGAAATCGACCATCGCAAAGAACTCAAGTCCTTGATTACCCACAAATTTCAGACATTTCAGAATGCTTCATTCTTGGCCGCATAGAGCATAAAGGTGTAACCTTCGCTGTTACGCCTTTAGTTAATGCCATTGGCCCAAATCCCATTTACTTTCGTTTTTCAAGGCGGGGGGCGATGTCAGGAAGGCCCAGCGCCATGAGGTGGTGTCGTTCCGCCTCGCGCATGTCGATGGCATCGTCGGGGGATTTGTCGTCGTAGCCGACCAAATGCAGCAAACCATGAATCGTGTAAAGGGCTAGCTCGGATTTTTCCTCGTGGCCCTGTTCGAGGGCAACCCGCCTCGCCACCTCTACGCCAATAACCAGTTCGCCTTCCAATCCGGATTTGCCGCCACCCATGGGAAAAGAAAGGACATCGGTTGGTTCATCGTGTTCCAAAAACTGATTGTTCAATCGATGAATGGTAGGGTCATCGACAAAAGCCAAACTGATGGAGGCTTTTTTTATCCCTTCTTCCACAAGCACCGATTGGGCCAATTTGCGGAAATAGGCTTTGTCGATCGCCACGATTTCCTGAGGAACGGCAATGGAAATCTTGATCAGGGGTTCGGCCATGTTGTTTGCTCGGCAACTAGGTCTTGGAAAGAATCTTGGGAATGACTAAAGGTGGATGGGGGGGCCAAATCATGTCGGGAATGGATTTGATCGACCAGATTGGCGTTTGAATCCCGGTTTTGGGTGATCTGGAGGACCTCTTTTGCCAGCAGATCAAAATCCTCTGCGCCATGGCTTTTGGGTTCATAATCGAAAATGGATTGGCCAAATCCGGGGGCCTCGGCGAGTTTGATATTTCGGCGGATTCTAGCTTGAAAGAGTTTTGCATCCGCCCAGGGTAGCCGGGTCCCTTTGGCTTTGGCCAAGTAAGATTCCAGTTCCCCAGTAACCTCTTGTGCCAGTTTCGTGTTGGCTTCGAACATGGAAAGCAAGATTCCAAGGACTTTCAGGCCCGGATTTAGCTTTTTGGCAACGATGCTTGTCGTCTCCAACAATTTACCCATGCCATGAAGGGCCAGAAAATGGGGTTGAAGGGGTATGATAACATCCTTGGTGGAGGCCAAGGCATTCAGGGTAAGGATTCCCAAACTGGGTCCGCAATCCATGATGATAAAATCAAATAGGTCCCCATTGGGGGTACGAAGGGCCTCCAATTGATCGCGTAAAATGAGTTCGCGGGCCACCACCCCGGCAAGTTCCACCTCGGCGGCGGCCAAATGGATGTCCGAGGGAATTAAATAAAGGTTTTCGGTCCGTTTTTGCAAAAGGGAAGGTAAAGGATGGCCCCCCACCAAGGAATGGTACAAAGTGGGCAAGTTGACTTGGTCGGCAACACCCAAATGGGTTGTGGTATGGGCCTGAGGGTCGAGGTCGATCAGGCAAACTTTTTGGCCTAGGCGAGCTAGTCCGTCTGCGAGATTAACGGAAGTAGTGGTTTTTCCAACACCACCCTTCTGATTTAGCACAGCAATCCGGTGCATGGGCCACCTCGGTTAGGGAAAAGGCCAAGTTAAGCCGAAAGTATACGGTGAGAGGGCATTGGGTGGAATCCCAAGGAGCCCTTCCGATTAAGAATTTGGGTTGGGGCGTGTCCCAGCAGGCAAATTTCTGAAACCCAGCACCGTCATGGAGGCCCAAGTGGCCGAAAAAAAGGCCGATCTGGTTCTGGAAACAAATCAGCTAACCAAGATTTACCAGAATAGCCAGATCGCCCTAAATGATGTTTCCTTGCACCTTGAACCGGGAACGGTTTTGGGATTGCTTGGTGCCAATGGTGCCGGAAAAACCACGCTTTTACGGCTGGTAATAGGGCTTCACCGGCCAACCGCGGGTTGGGCCAAGGTGTTTGGCGAGGTGATGACCCCCAACTCCGCGGACTTGCGTCGCAAAATTGGTTATATTCCCACAAACCCCCAATTTCCCAAAGGGCTGACCCCGATCACCTATCTGGATTACATGGCTAGGCTTTTCGGGTTATCTCGCGATGTACGAAAGCCACGATTGGCTTCGCTCATTCGGGCGGTTGGCCTTTTGGGTGCTTCCGGGGATTCCATAGACACCTTTTCCAACGGAATGAGCGCAAGGCTTGCCGTGGCGACAAGCCTTATCAACGAGCCTGAACTCCTCATTTGGGACGAGCCTACGCATGGTCTAGACCCCGAAGCTAGGCGTAGTATGCTGGAGTTAATGAAGGGATTGGGGCAGGCCAAAAGTATCATCGTTTCGAGCCATAACTTGGGCGACATCGACGAGGTTTGTAATCATGCCGCCGTTCTTAGTCGCGGCCAAATGATATATTGCGGATCGCTTCAGGACCTTAAGGGTCGTATGCGGCGCAACCATTATGAAGTTGACCTTGAGGGGGACCAGCGCTCCATAACCAAGCTTCTTGCGATGCTTCGGGGAACGGGAGAAATTCGGTCGGTGGAACTGCAACACAGAAAGCTTACCATTTACTTCAACGATGAGCTCAATTCGGCAAATGGTATCGCCACGGTAATGATGGCTCTTAATGAATGCAAGGTAACGCTTGTTGGGGTTAGAAGCGTTGGCCAACAAACCGAGCAAGCCTTTTTGGATCTCGTTGAAAAAGACGAATCCGCCGGATTTGCGCGAATTTACCGTCAACCCCAAAAGATGGCGGCCTAATTCCATTTGGGCTTTGGAATCCATTCCAAAGGAAATCAGGAGACCCAAGTGGCATCAAAGAGGATTGACACCATGGCTGAATCCCGGGCTGGAACCATTGTGATTAATCGGTGGCTTCCCTATTGGGCCGTTCTGCAAGCCGATTTTGGACAAGTTCTAAGTGGTTGGGTTTGGCGGGCTTGGGTTGGAGTTTGCTTGTTGGCCACCGCTTGCTGGCTTGTATATCGCCTTGGTGCCCACCGAGAAGCCGGGCTGGTTCAAGAGGCTTCGGTTTTCCTTACCGATCTCGTCCGTTGGATTTTGATGGGTTCGGTTGGGTTAGTAGTTATTCTTGCGGCAGGGGCCATTTCCTCGGAAAGAGGCACCCTTGCCGATAGCATCCTCTCCCGCGGTATAAGTCGTCGCCAATATTACCTTGGCAAATTCCATGCTCGCTTGGGGGCTGTCCTTTGCGGGTTCTTTCTGGTCAGCATCGTTGCCACCATTTTGGGCCAGTTTTTCCTTAAGGAAGATCTCGACTTCAAAGGATGCCTCCTAGCAACTTGGGAGGTTGGGATGCTTTTGGCGGCGCTTGTTTCCATTGGGGTGATGCTCAGTTCAATCCTAAACAACACGCTGGTAAGCATCATGGCCCTCTGGTTTTCCCTGTACGGCGGCGGGGCCATTCTAAGCCTAGTACCTGGTCTGGTTCCGCAACTCCATTTGGTTTGGAACCGCATTCCCTATGTCATCAAGGGCCACTACAGCCTCGTGGCCTTGGGGGAAATCACCCTGTTCAGCCTGATTGTATGCACCGTAACCAGTCTCTTTGGGATGATGTATTTTTCCCGCAGGGATGTATAAATCCAAAGGTTCAAAGGTGTCGACGCAAAGGAAATTAACCTAAAAGCCTTAACGCCCAGCGGGTGGCTTCTAGGAGGCTGTCGGGGTTGGCGGAGCCTTTGCCAGCAATATCAAACGCCGTGCCGTGTGCCACGCTTGTTCGCACAATGGGTAGCCCGGCGGTAATGTTAACACAGCGGCGGCGGCCTATTAGTTTCAAGGGAATATGACCTTGATCGTGGTAAAGGGCAACGATGCCATCAAACTCACCGTCAAAAGCCCGAATAAATACATTGTCCGGGGAAATGGGGCCTATAAGGTCGATACCATTGGATCTGGCTAATCGCACTGCCGGGGTCAAAATTCGCGCCTCTTCATCCCCAAATAACCCACCATCACCCGCATGGGGATTTAAGCCTGGCAAAGCAATGCGTGGTTTGCCTTTGCCCAAGCGTTCCAAAAGGTTGCTTAAAAGGGCCGCTTGACCGGCTAGGTGTTCCGGGGTGAGACAAGAAAAAATGTCCAGCATGGCCATATGTAGCGTTGCATGGAGGACCGCCACCTCGTTTGTGGCAAGGACCATGGCATAATCTTTAACGCCACAGCGTTCGGCCAAAATCTCGGTGTGGCCCGGATGGGTTTCCCCGGCAAGGCGTAGGCTTTCTTTGTGCAGTGGCCCGGTTACAATTGCCGCCACGGCACCAGCAAGGGCCAAGTCAATGGCGAAGTGGAGGCAATCCCTGGCACAGGCTCCACCTCGGGCATCCACCTTGCCCCATTCCAGAGTGTTTAAATCGACCTTTGTCCCTTCGACGATGTCGATTTGATTGGGCAGCCCTTTCGCCCATTGCGGATGGGCAATCGAAAGGGTAGTGAGTTTATTATTCGTCGAGAGTAATGCTCGAAAGATCGATTGGGTACTACCTACCACCACCGGTACGCAAATTTCGCAAAGTTTGGCCCATCCGGCGACTAGGATTTCCGGGCCGATGCCCGCGGGATCACCGGGGGTAAAGGCGATAATGGGCTTGGTATTCATCGCCTGAAACCTGTTTGTTGGGTCTGGGTGGTGGAGGAGGCCAATTTCAAAATCAACCGTTCTAGCTGGGTTCGTTCGGGTAGGCAGGACCCCCCCTTAAAATTGCGATCCGCCTCGATGAGCCAGGTCAAAATCTTTCGGAGCCTTTGCGCCCCCAGATTTTTGAGCTGACTCATTGCTTCATTTCGGGCAAAGGGCAAAACGCCGGCCGCCTGCATGGCCTGATCCTGAGGAATGCCGCCGGTCATCAGGCGGGCCAATTTTGCTAATTTGCGAAATTGATAGGAAAAGGCTCCGAGGCACTTGTAAGGCTCATTTTCCTGGTCAAGGACTTCATGTAAAAGGTGGATTGCCTTAGGTACTTGGCCGTTGGACATGAAACGAAAGATTCCCCAAATCTGATCAACCCTAGAGCGATTGATTAGGGGGCGGACAATTTCAATGGTTAGGGTAGTTTTTTCGGGAATGCTGGCGGCTAATTTTGACATTTCCTGATTTAATAGGCCAAGTTCTGCTCCCGTAGACTCCGCCAGATAACTTGCCGTATCCGCCGGCAGGACCCTGCCATATTGGCTTTTCATCCATCGTACACACCAACCGGGAACTATGTCCGACTTGGGTGCTTTGCAGTCAATCAGGGCATCATTCTTTTTCAGGAGCTTGGCCAAATTGGTGTTTGAGGCAATGGTTTTGGCAGTGATTAACAAGACCCCTGCGGTTGGGGGTTTGGCAAAAAGTCCCTCCACCATGGACCGGTGAAGACTAATGAAATCGTCCGCATCCTCCAGAATTACCAAGCGTTTTCCACCCGAAAAAGGTGGCGTGTCCAATTCATCGCGCACCTCGGCAAAGGGCGTGTCCGCCTTGCCAAAAATAGAAAGGGCCAAAGCCGGATCCTGATCACCAAGGACAAGGGTTTTGAGTTTTTTCAGGCATTCGCGTTTGAGAAAGGATTCATCGCCGGCAAGGGCATAGATCGCCGCTTTGGAATCAACCACCGGTTGTTCAAGAAAATCAAAGGCGTGCAAAGGGGCACCTTTGGCCAAGGTAAAATCGGGGTGGAATATCGTTCAAAGTAGGGCCTTTTCTCTTTGTATCAGAGCGAAAAGGAGTTAATCCCCTTGATGAGAAAACGATCCTTTAGGGGTTGGTTCCCAAGGGGTTTCTTTGTCCGGAAATTAGGGCCGGTTCGGTTCCTTGTATTTTGATTCCCTCTTCAAAGAGGATTGGGCTGGCCAATTCCGTGGCCGAAACCTCAACCCGAATTCTTGCCTCGGCGGCTTTTAATGCCTTGCCGTAGACGGTGAATGTTGGTTGAAGATTGGTGGTAACGCTTGCTATCGGGGCAAACACCACCCGTTGGCCCTTGCGGTCCGCCGCGGTCTGTCCTCTTGCGTCCACCACCTGAACCTCTTCAGGCAGGGTAATGGCAACGACCGCCCCGGTGTAGGCTTGATTACCGAAATTCAAAAGTCGAACCGTGTAGGCCGTTTGTTCACCCACCAGAACGGGATCGGAAACTTTATCCAATTCGACCATGAGGCCTTTGGGGGGATCAAATCGGGTGATTTTTTCCGCCTGAAGACCTTCTGTGATACGATCCGCGACCACTTCTGTGCGGCTTTTCAATTCGCCGGCCCGTAAGGCCCGAAGCACCATCGTCACCGTCTGTTTTTGCCCTGGTCCAAGCGAAGGGATCAGCCATCTGGCTTCACCGCCGACATTGACCCCTCCCCCGCTGGCGGAAAGCAGTTCAATGTTTGGGTCCAGTTTGTGGGTTAGCTTAACATTGAAGGCCGGACTTGAGCCATTGTTGGCAACCGTTATGAAATAAGTTGCCGGGCGACCGACAGCCCTCCGGTCTGGTCCCCCCTTGGAAAGTTCCAGACTGACTTGTCCCGCAACCATTTTGAGTTGGGCTTCCCGTTTTTGGGTGCCGCTGGTGGCGGTGGCGATGGACTCCATCGGACCCGGTTTTTTGGAGACAAGTTGGATCTCAATACGTTTCATTTCGCCCGCTTGGAGTTTACCCAGTTTCCAAACCAAGGGACTTTCGCCGGTCGTGGAGGGCTTGCTGCTCAGAAAATCCGCCCCGGGGGGCAGGGTTTGGGTTAGGGTAACATCCTCCAGCGGCGCGTTACCGGTGTGGGTCACTTCGGTGACCAGAGTAAAGGTTTCTCCAACCAATACGGAGGGTGGGCCACTTGACCGCAATTGGAGGGCGGATTCGATGCGGGTTTTGACCGATTGACCATACTCAAACGAGACGCGTGAGGTGGTTTCTAGGTCGCCGTTGCCGTTGGCCACATAAACCACCACAATTTCCCGTTGAGCCCCCCCCTCAATCGTTCCGATTTGCCAAATCAATTCACCCTCTTGGCTGGTAGGTGCCGGGGTGCTTTTAAGGAATTTGCCCTGGGTGGGTATCGACTGGCGAACCCGGACTTGGTGCGCCGGAGCTGCGGTGGGATTGTTGAGTTGGAGCCGATAGGTAACTTCTTCATTGGGGCTGGCAATTCCAGCTACCCTAGTCCTCAAAAGGACCTGCGGAAATGGGGGATCGACCGGGAAAAAGCTAGGCGCGGGACCACCTGTCCCCAAATCGCTTTTTGGCCCTCGCCCCGTGCCAAGATCCATTTTCGAGGAATCAAGAGGATTCAATGCGCCCGTTGGCGGAAGGGTTGGCAATCCAGGGACACTCATTGGCGGTTCAGGCGTGGAACCGGGCAGTCCACCCGGGAACCCGGGAACCGTGCCTGGCAACCCCGGGAGTGGGCTCCCCGGGTTGTTTGCCGGGGGAGGGTTGGTCGGCCTGCCGGGGACTCCGGGAAAGTCGGGGAGAAGCGGCGGTTCCTGGGTGGTTTGAGCGAAAGCAAAGCTTGCGGAGAAAATCACCCAAACCAGGATAATTTCAATTTGGCGCATGGCAGCCACTTTGTTGGTGGGAAATGTTTTTCTTCGGTGATTCTACAAAATACAGGATCAAAACTCATCCCACAATCCCAAAGGGAGAAAGGAAAGTACAGCTATTCCCTTTTGGCTTGGGTTGTCCCATGAGCATTGGAAAGCAAAAGGGGCATTAGTTCCTTCGTACAAAAACCCCCCGGACTCCCTTTTCAGATGGTCCGGGTGAGGTAAAAAGGCGTGTAAGCATTTTTACAAACGCCGATAATTTGGGCTAAACCCCAATCACATTGTAACCGCAATCCACATAGAGGATTTGGCCGGTGATGGCCGAAGCCAACGGACTGCAAAGGAAGGCTGTGGCATAGCCCACTTCATCGGCCTCGATTCCCCGCTGGAGGGGGGAGCGATCGGCGGCATGCTTGATCATCTCGTCGATGTCGCCAATGGCCCGTGCGGCACGGCTGGCATAAGGGCCCGCCGAAACCAAGTTGACACGAATTCCCTTGGGGCCAAGATTACTGGCTAAAACCTTGGCATCCATCTGAAGGGCGGCTTTAGCGGTGGACATGGCCCCGCCATAGTGAGGCACCACCCGTTCACCGCCCAAATAGGTAAGGCCAACGGCCGAGGCGCCACCCGGAAGGTTTGCCATCATGGGATCGAGTGCTTTAAGGAGGCCAATCATCGAATAGGAGGAAATATCCAGCGAGGTGCGATAGGCCGAACGGGTAGTATCGGCCAGTTTGTTCTTGATTTCGGGGCTAAACGCCACCGAGTGGATCAGGATGTCAACCGCGTTAAAACCTGAGGATTTGAGGTTGTTGACCATCCCTTCGATGCTGAAATCACCATGCTTTGAATAGCGCTTGTCTTCGCGGGTTTTTGCATCGACATCGGCAAGGGTGTCATAGCTAACATCGCATGCGAAAATTTTATCCACATGAAGGTTGCCCGCTCCAAAGGGCAAAATCCGACTGTCCATGTCGGCATCTCGTTCCATGATGCTTTCGACGATTCCCACGAGCCTGGGATGGCAGGCGAAGACAAGGCGCGCCCCGGCTGCTTGAAGCGCTTTGGCAATGTGCCATGCGAATCCCACATTGTCGCCCACCCCTGTCACCAGGGCCACTTTGCCAGATAGGTCCACGCGCATCATAGGTCAGGCAGGCTCCACAGAGGAAACAGCTCGAATGGGTTGTTTCTATATCCTGTTAGGATAGGAAATTCTAAAGCCAAGTGAAAGGCATATTCGAGGGCAAACCCTCCGCGGATCAAGATTCCAAAGAATTGGCTTTTCGCCTTGGATTGAAATATCCCAAAGTCAGCCAGCTTGCCCAAGCGCAAAAAATCCCCAATCCCATGGCCCTTAAGACCCAATCCACTCCCCAATGGTCCGCAAGGGGACCGGCGACAAAATTCCCAATAGGCAGGGCACCACTCAGGGTAGCTGTCCAAATTCCCAAGATGCGGCCACGAAGGGCATGGGGAGCTCCTATCTGAATGACGGTTTGGGTGGTTGCCATAAACCCAACCATGCCCAGTCCCACCAGGCATGCTCCCAACAGTGCCCAACCAAGCTGATGCAAAAACCCCATAATCAAAAGCCCTAGGGCGGCGCACACCATGGAGGCGCCGATGCGAAATTCTCGGCCTGAGGCGGATTTTTCCGCAGCCACCACAACACAGGCCAACAATCCTCCCAAACCGATTCCCCCCACCACCATCGAATAGGCGGCTGGCCCAAGGAGGAGGATTTGAGCCGCATAGCCCGGCGATAAAGCCAAGACCGGCCAACCGAAACAGGCAACTATTCCCGCCAAAACAATCGACGCAATGAGGTTCCCGGGAATGCGAGGTGGGTTTGGCTTGGCACTTTCATCCGGAATAGGAGGCGCGCCCTCTACGCCATTTCCCCAAAGGGCAAACATTAGACCCAGATAGCTGAAGGCGTTTAAAACAAAACAGGCTTCAACAGAAAGGGCCCAGAGCATAGCGGCGGCAAGGCTTGGCCCAAGGGCCCGGGCAAGGTTAAAGGCGAACGAATTGAGCGCCACGGCGTTGGAAAGGTGCTCCCTGCCCACCAAATCGACCAAGTAGGATAACCTTGCGGGCAGGTCAATTGCCATTACCATGCCGCTGACCGTTGCCCAAAGCAACAAAGTATACGGGTCCAGCAAATTCCAATGGGCGGTTAAGGCAAGGATAAGTGCCAAAATAGCCAATCCCATTTGGGTAACCAAGATGAGAGATCGCTTGGAGACGCGATCAATCAGCTTGCCGGCAATGGGTCCAATCACAACGCATGGCAAAAGTTGCGCTGCCTGAACCCAGGCGGGCCATTTGGACTGTTCCATGAAGGAATACGCCAACCAGCCTAGAGCCGCATGCTGCATCCAGGTTCCAAGGAGGGAAAGCCCCTGTCCAAAAAAATAGCCGCGATAGGGGCGACTTCCCAAGGAACGAAATAATCCGCCCGCCCACCGCTCCCAATGGCTAGGGCTCATGAGGAAAAGTCTCTTTTATTGGGACGAAGGGCTGCCCGAATTTTGGATTCAAGCCGCTTAAGGCGATGGTGGAACGACCCGGTAAAACTCAGAGGGTGAGCCTTGGTTACTTCGGCATGATTTTTGAGACTCAAAGGAAATCACCCATCCGTTGGCACCTGATGCCCTGTTTAAGGAGTCCAACCCTGCCTAGAGGTCAGTTTATGTATTCATTGGGGTTAGGGAGGAGTTTCCCCCTGTCCTTGCGAGGGATCCCCGATTAGCATGAACAGGAGAACTCGATTCGGAGATATTCGCCATGAACCGCCGACGCTTTTTAGCCACCTTGCCCCCTTTGGCCACGGCTGGCCTGATGATTTCTCCCTTAAACGGTAGCCAAGCCTCACAGGTGCCGCCAATCTCCCCGGCAAGGCTCCTAAGAGATCTTAAATATGCGGAGCTTGGCAGGCTCGTCCGGGCTCAAACCGGCAAAGTGGTTTTAGTCGATTTGTGGCGACATGACTGAATCCCTTGCAAAAAAGGGTTCCCGCACCTGGTTCAGTTGCAAAAGGAACTCGGCCCCAAAGGATTCATCGCCGTTAGCGTGCATCTGCTCACGCCCATCGACAAAGAAGAAGGGCTAGAAAAGGCCAAAAAAAAGGCCGAATCGTTCCTGGCCAAACTCGAACCCTCGGACATGATTCATGTTTGGCTGGATGAGCCCGATGATCTCTGGATGAAAAAATTCGGGATCAATGGCTATCCGGCACGGTTTGTTTTCAACAGAAGCAACAAGGTTGCCAAAATGTTTCCCCCGGAAGAGGAAGACGCCAAAGCCATTGAAACCCTAGTACGGGGCTTGGTTTCGGGAACCTGAGTTTCATCCGGTTGGCTCTAGGCATCCAGCAAGGCCCGTACCGGATCTCCTTCGCTGAACTTGACCGTTCTACCGATAGGAGTTTGGTTTACCTTTTTGTGGTCGATCCCCAACGCTTCGAAAACGGTAGAGTGCAGGTCGGCAACTTTGACCTGTTTTTTGGGTTCATCCTTCCCCTCTGGGTCGGTTTCACCAATGACCCTGCCCCCCTGAATGCCGCCGCCGGCAAGGGCGATGCTAAAGCCACTTGGCCAATGGTCGCGCCCTCCGGTGGGATTGATGGAAGGTGTCCGGCCAAACTCGCCCATACAGATCACCAAAGTTTTATCGAGCAGTTTCCGTTGGCGCAGGTCCCGTAAAAGGCCGCTGAAAGCAGGGTCTAGGATTTTAAGGTTTGCGGCGCAAAATTGGTGGTTGTTGGCGTGGGTATCCCAACCGCCAAGGTTTACCTCAACACACCGCACCCCTGCTTCAACCAGCCTTCGGGCCGCAAGACAGCCCCGTCCAAAGGCAGTGTCGCCATACAAATCGCGGACCGATTGGGGTTCAAGGGAGACATCAAATGCCTTGAGTTGCTCCGAGGTCATCATTTTGAGGGCGCCTCGAATGGTTTCCCGGTGTAATGTTTCCTCAACCCTTTTGGAACGACCCTTGGCAAAGGATTGTTCCACGAAATTAAGCCCTTCCAATCGTCTTTTCTCCCGATCCTGGGGCAAATAGGATTTGGTATCGGGCACGGGACCCGCGGGGTCGTCCATCAAAAAAGCATCCCATTTGTCGCCTAAATAACCGCCTCGGGCCGGCCACTGCGACGATAATATGCTCACATGGCGGGGTATCTCCGCCCGGCCTATGGCCAATTCATGGCACGCCACCGCACCCAGCGAGGGATGGATCACCGTGGGATCTGGTCGGAAACCGGTTTTGATGTTGTAGGTCCCCCGTTCATGGTCCCCCTCTTTGCTCATCATGGAACGGATTAAGGAAACCGAACCCATTTCCTCGGCCAATTGCTCTAACCCAGAGGCAAGGTAAATGCCCTTAACCGAGGTTTGAATTTTGGTGGTTCCCCCCGCTATCTTAAAACCTTCATGGGGATCGAAAGACTCCAATTGGCTAGGGCCTCCCTGCATCCACAATACAATTACCGATTGCGCAGCGGAAGCATCTGTGGCTTTTGGGGCAAGAGCACCGGGGGCCTCGCCATCGGCGGCACGGGCCAGCCATTGCCCTATCGGTGTTAACCAGGTGGCTCCGGCTAGGGTGGCCGTTGTTCGGATAAAATGGCGGCGTCCTAGTGGTTCCATGAGAACTCCGTTGTGTTTACTAGGGTCCAAAAGAGATCTTGTATCTCTTGTCCTCGGGACTGTTCCGGGGCCTGAAGTTTTTCCTCAAAATAGACGGCCTCCTCTAATGTGGGTCGCCGTGTTAACACCGCAAGAAACACCAATTCGACAGCCATGGGATCCTCGGATGCCAACCATTGGATTCGGGTGCTTGCCGTGAATGGTCCGCCGCCGGATCTCTCTCTCACCAGTTTGCCGTTCAACATCACCAACCGTTGGGGGATGGTGCCTCCCCGGCTGTCGAATTCGTCATCGCCGCTATCGCCGTAGCGTTTGATAAAGTCATTTTGGGCGCCATAACGGACCAACCGGGTAACAAGGTGGGAATCGGCGTTCACCGTGGCGACCGAAGATGCCTGTAGGACGCTGCCTGCGACCTGTTCCGGCCTAAGTCGGCTCAAAGGAAATTGGGCCCACGCCTTTTCCGCAAGGCCAGAGGAATCTAGCAAAGAAAGGCTTTGTTTTCGGTAGGTCTGGGTGCTTGCGATGATGCGCACCAATCGAGAAAGGTCAAAGTCATGACTGGTAAAGTCGTCGGCCAAAATCTTTAAGGCGGGGGCAATGGGGGCCTCGGTTTCCAAATTGTCCACGGGCGCCACCAGAGGCTGCCCACAAAGGAGCGCCCACATTCGATTGACTGCTGCCCTGGCAAAATAAGGATTTTCCTTGTGGGTGACCCAGATGGACATTTGCTCTCGAAGGGTTCCCTCGGCGGGCAACAATTCCTTGGCGAAGGCCACCTTTGGCAGCACGGTTCGTTTGACTTCTTTTTTTCGATCGTCAATGATGTATTCACCCGGTCCGTCATACACCCCACGAAATCCCACATGGGTTTGGCCAAAAAAGGCCGAAAACCCCTCAAAGTCTGCCTGCTTCCATGGGGCAAACGGGTGGTCGTGACATTGGGCGCAATCCAGCCTGACACCCAAAAAAGCACGGGTCACCCGCCCGGCAAGGCGCACGGGGTCGGGTTGATTCTCTTTGTCGTTTTGAATCGTAACAGTGATAAAGTTGGTGGCGGGTTTTTCCGTCCAAAGACCCTCTGTGGCGATGACCTCGCGGACAACCTGATCATAGGGCACCCCCTTGGTGATCTGTTCGGAAAGCCATGCCACAAATTTACGCCGTCGGAAAAAAATGAACGGGCCGTCTTCGGTTCCCACAAATGCCCGGGCCATTCGTTCCGCCAAATAATCGGCATAGCGACGATCTTGCAGGATATGGTCGATCCACCAATTCACCCGCTCACCAGAGGGTTGAGTCTCGAATTGGCGAATCTCTTCCAGCGAGGGAATGGTACCCATCAACCCAAGCGACAATCGTCGGGCGATGGTCAGCTCCTCCGCGGGGAGAGCCGTTTGAATATTTTCCACTGACCAAGATTTTTGAAAGGAGGCATCCACCCGATCAACGGTATCCTGAAATCGGTCGGTCTTGTAAGATTCTGGTTCACCGGGTGTAGGCGGCAACCCGTGCCGGGGAGGGATCAGGTTGACGCCAAGGGTAAGAATGCCCCCGGTAACCATGGTCAAAAACAAAAGGTTGCGTAAAAACATAGGGTTTCTCCCATGCCTTATTGTACAGGTTAAAGTTTGTCGGTTGATTAGGGCTTGATGAGAATATCGACGCAACAAAAAAGGGGCCACCTTGGGGTGATCAACTTTGGGAAATAGTGGAAAAGTCCAATTTGAAAGGTAAGGGGAGGGACCCCAAGCGGGTGACTTCAGGCCATAGGGTGCGTAAAAACAAACAAACCCCCGGGGGTGGCCCCCGAGGGTTTTTCAGTGGAAGTAGTGCCAATTTGGTTAAAGGAGCCGGTCGAGTGCCTTGCTATATTCCCCTTCGGTTAGCATTCCCACAAGTCTTTGAGCTTCCTTGCCGTTTTTGAAAATAATCACGCAAGGGATGCCTGAAATGTTGAAACTCCCGGCCAGAGTTTGGGCTTCGTCGGTGTTGAGTTTTGCTACCTTGACCTTGCCTTCATACTTGGTGGCAAGGGCATCAATGGTTGGGGCAAGCCTTCGGCATGGGCCACACCAAGGCGCCCAAAAATCCACCAGCACCGGAATGGTACTGGCATCGATCTCGGTCGCCCAAGTGGCTTCCGTCAGATTCAAAACATTGGCGGCGGCCATCAGCGAAATCTCCTTCAAAAGTATCCCAAAACCAAAGGTGCTTTGGGGGTATTATAACGAAACTTGTTCCGAAAGGGGCGGGGTTTCAACTTCACCTTCACTAGGATGGGTGGGGGGGGCGGAGTACCGAGGTGTGGGAGGAGTTGGCGCTTGGAAGGGGGTTGGGCTCTCGGTCGCGGGGCGCAAACTTTCAAATCGGATAAGCAATGGTTTTAGGTCGAGGATGTTGCTGGCCGAGCCCCGGAGGTCTCCCCCCACGGCGGAGTCAATGGCGGCAACCTCCACCCGTACGCCGCCACGGCGAAGGTGGACGATTAAGTGGGCAAAGTCGGGATCGTTGGTGACCAGAACGACGGTTTCCGGACGACTACGCTGAACCAATTCCATGGCTTCCACAACCATCAACAGGTCAACATCGGCCTTGTAGTGGCCATCACCCGTGGGAGCCCCTTCTTTGGTAACCACGAGAAATCCGTGGGTTTTAAGCCAATGGACAAAGCGAAGTTTTCTGGACCGTTGTTCTTGAAACTCGGCGACAAAAGCGGGAGGCAGGCCAACATAAACCACCACTTCGCCTTCGCCGCCATTGCTCTCATCAAGGAGAAAATCCTTTACGGAAAGCCAATCGAGGCTACGGCTCAAGGACCTTGCCGCCGCCAGTAGATTGGATTCATTCACTAGGGCCAATATTTTTTCACGAGGGGAGGATTCTTCCTTCGACACGGGATTTCCATTCTTTTTGTGAGGGAGTACAGGCTTGAACCACCGCCCGCCTCTCAAGGTATTTCAACTAAATTTTGTTCAAACCTATTTGTTTCGGAACACTATACCGATGGACAAATTTTCTTGAAAAAATCATCTTACGAGGTGGGCCACCCCTTTTCGACCATGAACGCAAGGCAAGGGACGAGACGATTCATCAACCAACGAAATGGCCTATAACTTATCCAAAAGGCACAATCCGTGCCAAAATCGCGATTCAAACAGGGATGCTGGCTACCGCATCGGGATGGTTGTCACCCGGAAAATGGTGGTTTGGTGGTAGGTTTCGCCCGGGGAAAGCACCACGCTTGGGAAAGTGGGTTGATTGATAGAGTCTGGAAAGTGCTGCGGTTCGAGACAGAATCCGCCATGTTTCTTGTAAACCGCTCCGCCTTTGCCTTTGTTAGTACCGTCTAGGAAATTGCCTGTGTAAAACTGAACACCCGGTTCGGTAGAAAGGACCCTAAGCTGTAATCCGCTATCTCCCCGGACCACGGCGGCGACCTTCAGGGATTTGTCCCCAACAGGGCGATTCACAACAAAATTGTGATCGTAACCGACTGGTTCCCCTTTGAGTTCCGCAAACCTTGCGCCAATCTTTTGGGGAGTGGTGAAATCAAGGGGTGTACCCTTAACCGTTTCGATTTTGCCTATGGGAATGAGGGTATCATCGACCGGGGTGTAATTGTCCGCGTCCAACCGAACGGTGTGGCCAAGGATGTCCCCACTGTTGTGTCCGTTTAGGTTAAAGTAGCTATGGTGGGCCAAATTGATCGGGGTGGCCTTGTCCGTGGTGGCGCTAAACTCGAGTTTCAGGCCGTTATCCTCTTCCAAGGTATAGGTAAGGGAAACATCGAGGTTTCCTGGGTAGCCTTCCTCGCCGTCTGGACTTTTGTACTTAAAATTGATGGCCGTCTTGCCTTCAACCGGGGTGGCTTTCCAAAGGACTTTGTCAAATCCCTTAAGTCCGCCATGAAGGGCATTGGGCCCGTTGTTTTTTGCCAGCTGGTAGGTTTTTCCTTCTAACTGAAAGGTGGCCTTGGCAATCCGGTTGCCCACCCGGCCCGCATTGGATCCAAAATAGGGGTGACCCTTGAGGTAGTCTTCAAGCCTGTCAAACCCAAGGGCGATGTCGATCTTGTTCCCTTTGGCGTCTGGCACAATCCAATCGGTAACGATGGCACCATAGTCCATGATCTTTACAACGACGCCATTTTTGTTTTTGAGGGTATGGCGTTGTACGACCGTATCGTCAATTTTGCCGAATGGTTCGCTAGTAATCTGATTCATGCTCAGTCCCGTAAGTGATACAAAAAGGATTGCGAAAGCCATAATAAAGGCTCCTAGATAAGGGCTAGGGATTGGGAATAGCGCTTCAGAAAGGTTAGAATTTTGGGGGAAAAAATCCATAGTGCCCATTCAAATCCAAGGGCGGTAGGGGAATCCGGAAACTGACACCCTTAACAGAAATGATCAATGGTTGAATGTTCGATGGGAAAGGCCATGAAATGCCTATTCATTGGGTTGGCCTACCTGGCCCAAGGAAGACAATTGACCACCTCAATTAGGCAAGGTGTTCTAAGGAATCCTGCTTCGGTGATTTGGGTTTTAAGGCGGTTAGGATGTACCAGAAACCATTCCAAACAATCCCAAAGGAGCCCCATTCACGGGAAAATGGATTTTTAAGTGAAAAAAAGAGAAGGGAGAGGGGCCTTATTAATTAAAGTCCAAAGAGCGGATTCGCAGGGCAAGGTAGGGCCAAACGCCCTGTTTCCCGCTGTTTTTGAGGCTTTACCGCGAAAACTGCCATATTTCATACCTTATTATATCTTGTTATATCGAGCAATTGTTAACATTTGCCCCTTGAAATCACCAACCAACCTTGATGTTTTGCCCATTTTGTGCTAGGCTTCGGGTGGATTAAAGTGTACTTGCTCCTGATTTGTATCGCCCTCCTTCCTTTTGAATGGGGCTAATCGCATGGCTGTCATCCTGTCCAAGTTGGCTCAAGAACCCCTTCCGGTCGTCCTTCCCGCAGGTTGGATGGTGAATGGGTCACCGTTTACCGATGGTTTGACCCAATCTTGGAAGGTCCACAGCGACCGGCAAGGCGATGGCATTCTCAAACATTACAAAGGATGGAATCTGGCGCCTGATGAAATTGGAGAGTTTAAGGATTGGTTTTCCAAACGCCGCATTCATCACCCAGGCTGGCCGAATGAATTGGCCACTGGGATTACCAAGGGTATTCCGTGGGTGATTGAGCAGACAAGGACCGGGGATTTCCTTGGGGCCAGAATGGCAAAATTGGGCCGCCCCGCCATCAAAGCCACCATTCAATTGGGTATTCAACTTTCCCGAATCCTTGAGTTGGCCCATCAAAACCAATTGGCCCATGGGGCGGTTAGCCCAGGAAATATCCTGATTCAGGAAAGTGCCTCCGAACCCTGTCTGCTTCTTGAGATAGGGGTCCTTCCCCATGTCCTCCAGGGGGGAATCGGTCGGCTTTTGGCCGTGGTTTCCGATCCGGTTCATTTTCGGTTTATGGCTCCCGAAACCCTTGTTGGTCGTGGGGTAACCAACTTTTCGGACCTGTTTTCTCTTGGTTCCCTCCTTTATTGGTCCCTTACCGGGGAGGTTCCCTATGCGGGGGAAACCCCTGAAGAAATCCTCGCCAACCACTCTTTAAAAGCTCCCCGGACTCCCCCTGAACTGCGAATGGGGGTTCCTCAGGGTCTTTCCCAATTGGTGATGCGAATGCTTTCCCTCCAGCCGGGCCACCGACTCAAATCGATGGCGGAGGTGGCCTCCACCCTTGAGCGGCTTTCCAAAGTGGAAGCTCAAGCCCCACCCGATGCCGGGTTCGAGGTGAATTCACAAAAGAGTCGGCCCGCCATGGGTCCCGCCGAAGTGTTAAAGGCGGAAATGGATGCGTTGGACAAACATCTTTTCCAGCATCCGGGCGACGGGAGCTGCCTTTTCAAAAAAGCCGTTGTGCTTCATAAATTGGGCTGCCTTGCCAAAGCCGTCGAGGTGTGCAAATCCGCGATTAGCCACAATCCCCGTTTGGGTCATGCTTGGCAGTTGGAAGGACAATTGCTTTTGGAGATGGACGAATCGAGAAAATCGTTGGACATTTGGAACCGTTTAAGTGCAGCCATTCCCACCAACGCCTTTTTCCACCTAAGGCGGGCCAAGGCCCATATTCAGCTTCATGAGTTGGACATGGCTACCACGGCCATCGCGGAAGCGGTCAAAGCGGATCCGAACTTTCCCGAAATATCCCTGGTTCTGGCGGAACTTCTTAAGGTGCAAAAACGGTTTGAACCCGCCCTCGACGAATTGGAAAAAATCCTTAAGAACCAGCCCAATCAACCCGATGCCCTTTGCCTTAGGTACGAGATAAAAGTGCGACAAAAAGATCAAAAGGGTGCTTTGGCGGATCTGTGTGCGGCGGTGAAAGCGAATCCCGATCACATCCCCTCTCGCAGCGCAAAGTCTAGGCTTTTAATTGTGATGAAACGGGCGGAAGAGGCCACCGAGGATATCGATGACCTAATCAAACGCCAACCGGATTGTCTTGATCATAGGTTGCTTCGCATTCAACAGCGATTGAAGACCGGGGATCCGACGACGGCTCTGGACGATGCGGAATATATGGCCAAGGATGCCAAGCCGGGCGATGAGATACTAAGATACAAGGCATGGCTTTTAGCGACCATTAGTAATGGTGACCTAAGGGATCCGAAAATGGCACTTGAAATTGCCCGGGAAGGTTGCGAAGCAACCGGTTGGGCGGATCCTGATTGGTTGGAATCCGTGGCGGCGGCCTATGCCGCTTCTAACCAGTTCGAGGGAGCCATCGGTTGGCAGACAAAAGCGCTCCAAATTCTTGATGATTGTGCTTTGCCCGAACAAAAAGCGAGGCTTGACCAATACAAGTCCCACAAACCGTTTCGGCTCCGTTGATTTAACACGGTCTATGTTTCCTAGCCAAGATCACGATAAAAAACCGGGGCAGGACCGGGTAAGCTAGGGGTACGGGCGGAGAAACTAGGGTTAACCAAATGTGGGATTATTCGTTTAGTTCGTTGGGTCTGTCCCCAGAATTGCCCAAAACACAGTCGTCACCATCCAACCCGGCCCTCTTGCTAAAATGGCGATTGAGGTAAATATCGTCCCCGGATTGACCAATATTGCGTTGATTTCTAAAGCGAACATTCCCTCCGAGATACAATACATTTTGCCCTCGCCCGGAATGGTTGGGACTGTTGTGGCTGGCTCGGTGATGGCCCGAATCAGCCATCAAGGGATGCCTATCCCCAGCGCGCAGGTCGAAGCCACCATGCTGGCCATTTTTTCCCATATGTCCCAGCGAATAGCTGTAATTGCCACCCATCCCTTGAACTACTTCGCACCATTGGGCACGGTCGTTTTTATAGAGGTGGTCGAGGGTTTGAAGCGAGGGAAAGATGTGGGTCGGATATTTTTCGATGCCAACGGGGCAGTCCACATGCAAGGTTTTCGGGTTGGCAAAGCCGTTCTCCACAAGAAGGGGGGCATAGATTCCGGCAACGGATCGAGAACCCTTTAAATCGGGTTTGGGCAGTTGATTATTTTTGAAACTAGCAAAGGTGGCCACACCTCGCCAGATTTGGGCCAGGTTGTTTTGACACTCTAGGTCCTTTTGGTTTTGCCTTTGGTGAAGAATCGCCGGCCAAATCACCCCACCAAACATAATAAGGATCCCGGCGGCGGCAAACAGGTCCGCCCTCAAGCCCCATGAACGGCGCAATCTTGGATCGTAATCCCGTGAAAGGGGCGGGGCGGCGGGCATGGTGCGGCTGACGCTTGTTCGCACATGAAGGATCGTTTTTCGGGCCAAACCACTGGGGGCCTGAATGGGAGCGCGGTCGCTTCGAAGGGCTTTTTGGGAAATCGCCAATCGTTTGAATAGGCTTTTGGCGATAGGGTTATTTTCGATTTCTTTTTTTGCTAGGGTCATTTCCCCTTCATCAAGGGCTTGAATCGCAAACCCGGCAATATCGGCATCAAGCGCAGCTTGGGCCTGATTTTCACGAATCAGGGCAAGGGCTTTTTTTGCGAGACCCCTTGGGGCTTCAATGGGCGATCGATCGGCCTCAAGAGGTTCCAAAAGTCGCCGTGTTTTGGTTAATACGGTCTGATAAACGGCGTCACCCTCGATTTGTGCGCGGACCTCTTGCGATTCGGATTCCTCAAGTATACCCATGGCAAAGCCAAGGATATCGGGTTTCCTAATACCGTCAGAATCGCTCATGGAGAAATAATCCGTCAATGGTTAAAAGTCTTTATCGGACCGGCTGCCTACTTTGGTTTTCGCCAAGCCGGGCAGGAATTCCTGTAGTTTCAATAATGCCGAATGGAGGCGGCTCTTTATGGTGCCCAAAGGCATATCCAATATTTCGGCGATCTCTCTGTATTTCAGGCCCTGATAATAGGCCAAGATTAATACCTCACGAAAAATCACCGGCAGTTGGTCCACCGCGTGGCGGACCGCTTCTTGGGATTCGCTCCAGTCCATGCTTTCGGCGGGATCCACCTCGTGGCCTTCAAGCATTTCCGCCAAGCGATTCGTTTCTCCCTCGCCATCGCCGAAACCTCTTGTTTCCTCAAGGCTAAGGTGTTTATGCCGATTCTGCTTGCGCAAGGCGTCGATCGCTTGATTGGTCGCAATCATGTAAAGCCATGGCTTAAAGGAACGGCCTTTGTCGAATTGTTTCCCTTTGGTCCAGACTTGCAAAAAGGTGTTTTGGAAAACATCTTCTGCCAAGGCCGCGTTACGGGTGTATCGGCTGAGATATCCGAAAAGCTCATCCTCATAGCGATGAACTAGCGTATCAAACGCCCCAGAATCTCCCTGTGCCATGCGCAAAGCAAGGTCCTCGTCGGAAAACCGTGTGGTTCGTATCCACGAATCCGCCACGAAACTCTCCACTTCCTTCCGTACGAGTACGGCACCTAAAAGGTTCGATAAAATCAGGTCTCATTTTCCGCTTTTGCCTGAAGCCGAGGGAATAGCGGTTTAACCTTCCCATTTTCAGTGGGGGCCAAAACGCGGAGTTCTCCCGGCGATTGGGCAAACTGGGAAGCATGAGCTGGTGTTATCCTATCCCATGCTTGGTCAAAACTAAAGCTTTCATACAGGGTTTGGGCAACTTTTGGCAAGAATGGCTTTAGGAGGATCGAGACGACCCGGATCGGTTCCACAAGATCGCGCAAAACTAGGGCAGCTGCCGAAAGGTCAGTTTTTACCAAACTCCAAGGGGCCATTTTGTCCGCATGTTGGTTGGCGGGCACCAAAACCTCGGCCCAAAGGAGTTGCAGGGCTTGATTATAGCGAAGCCCTTCCATGTGCCCGGTCCAAATCTCCACAATTTCTTGTCGTGTCATCACCCCCAGCCAGCAAGTCGGGGTTTCCATGGGGGGCAGGGCTCCGCCAAAGTTTCGGCCTATCAACCCAACTACCCTGCTATAAAGGTTACCCAAATTGTTTGCCAGATCCGCGTTGTATACCTCGATGAAACGCCTGTAGGAAAAGTCCCCATCTCCGGGGTAGGGGCATTCCCTTAAGAAGTAATAGCGAAACGCATCCGGGCCCACTTCCTTGAGAAGATCCATAGGTTCGACCACATTGCCAATGGTTTTGGACATCTTCTCGCCTTTGTGATGGACGAAACCGTGGCCAAATACCCGTTTGGGTGTGGCGATTCCCGCCGCCATACACATGGCCGGCCAAAGCGCGCAATGAAAACGGGTAATGTCCTTGCCAATCACATGGAGGTCTGCCGGCCACCATTTCGAAAAAAGCGATTCATCAAAACCGTAGCCAATGGCAGTGATGTAATTGAGTAGGGCGTCAAACCAAACATAGATGGTAAACTCCGGGTCAAAGGGAACACGAATCCCCCAAGTTTCGCCGCTTCGGGTAATGTTCACATCCTTGAGTTCGGTTTCGACAAGGTTGAGCACCTCGTTGTGGCGACTTTCTGGTTGGATAAAATCAGGGTTTTCCCGGTAAAAATCGAGGAGTTTCTCTCGAAAGGTGCTAAGGGCAAAAAACCAGCACGGTTCCTGCCGACGGACCGCCTTGGCGTTATGGGTCGGGCAACATTGGTTACCATCCAACTCTCTGTCGGATTTGAACGACTCGCATCCATTGCAATACCAGCCCTCATAACTGCCCTTGTAAATATGGCCATTGTCTTTGACTTTTTGAATGAAGGCCTGGCAACCCTTGTGATGGCGCTCCTCGCTGGTTTGGATAAAGTCGGTAAAGCTCAGGTCAAGTGCTCGCCACACCTCTTTGAATTGGTCCGCCATGGTGTCGCAATAGGCTTTGGGATCTTGGCCAAGTTCTTCCGCCCTTTTGGCGACCTTTACGGTGTTTTCGTCGTTCCCCATGAGGAAAAAGACTTCATTTCCCAACATCCGCTGAAAGCGAGCTTGGGCATCCGCCCCGATTTTTTCAAACGCGGTTCCGATGTGGGGGCGACTGTTGGGATAGTCGATGGCGGTGGTCATAAAAAAGCGTTTGGACATCGGAACCTTCCGGAGAAAAATACTGTTTAGGCTATTCTAGTTGGAAACAGGTCTCCGAAAAGCAGGCGATTTGTTGGCCCCCCGGGGCTAAAAGTTAGGACTTACGCAGTTCCAGGCTAAGCCTAGCGGAACCAAGGATTGGCCCGGAAAGCTCTAACAGCATCCTGAATAACCCTGGCCTTGGTGGCAGCCCAATTGTATTGGTGGCAGCCCAATTGTAACCGGTAGGAAAGCACTATTTTTCGAAGACCAAGAATGCTGACGCGAGGGGTGAATCTTAACCGCCGTTCTTTTTTAATCTCTTATGAACCCGATTCCGACCTTGATGGTGCCATCATTGACCGGGTACCTTGACGCACCTCGCACATCGTGATAG
>SIAL01000013.1 GCA_009691815.1 Gemmataceae bacterium
TCAAAGTATTTACTACTCAAAATCCGGGCACGGTAACCCCACCACCTGTGGTTACCCCATCCTTAACTGTTGCTAATGTATCCTTACCTGAGGGCAATAGTGGCACGAAAAACATGGATTTCAAATTTCAATTGAGCGCCCCGTCGTCCTTCGAGGTGCGGTTTACCGTAGACACCGTAAACGGAACGGCCACTGCGGGAATCGACTACCAACCATTGCTTTCTAAAGTAGTTATCATCGCCCCGGGCACCATAGGGGCAACGGTTAGCGTGGTGGTTATTGGGGATACCCTTGTCGAGCCTAATGAAACCCTGACGCTTCTCGTATCGGCGGCCTCGGGAGCGACCTTTGCCACTGCCAGTGCTTTGGGAACGATTGAAAATGATGATGTTTCCGCACCGGTTCCCCCCGCTTTGGGAGGAGCGCCCGCCAAAAGGATAGTATCCTATTTTTCGGAATGGGCTATTTATGACAGAAAGTATACCGTCGCCGATTTGCCGGTCGATAAATTAACCACGATCAACTATGCCTTTGCCAAGATCACCGATGCGGGTGAGGTGGGAATCTTCGACTCTTGGGCGGCTGTGGAAAAACCGTTTGGCACAGACAAATGGGATACCCCATTAAGAGGAAATTACCACCAACTTCAACTCTTAAAACAGAGCCATCCCAATCTGGAAATCCTCATTTCGGTGGGTGGCTGGACCTTGTCGGACAAGTTTTCGGATGTGGCACTAACGAGCCAATCTCGAACCAAATTCGCGGCATCGGTGGTTGATTTTTGCAATAAATATGGATTCGATGGGGTGGATCTGGATTGGGAGTATCCTGTTGGGGGTGGTTTGGAATCCAACAAATACCGGCCGGAAGACAAGCATAATTATACCTTGCTGGTTCAGGAAATAAGGCGGCAATTTAACATCGCCGACACGGCGGATGGAGACCATCGTTTGATTACCATTGCCGCACCGGCCGGGTATGACAAGATGGTAAACTTTGAGTTCGCCACCATGAGCCAGTCTCTTGATTGGATGAACCTCATGACTTACGATTACCATGGCACTTGGGAGAATGGGACCAATCATCAAGCAGCCCTTTTTGCCAATCCCAACGATTCCTCCCCTCAAAGAGACCAATACAACATTTCGTATACGGTGGATGCCTATTTACGGGCGGGGGTGCCTGCGGAAAAACTCATTTTGGGCGCGCCCCTTTACGGTAGGTCGTGGAAAGGGGTGGGTTCTAGCAACAATGGCCTGTTTCAAACATCCACCGGAGCTGGCGCGGGGACATGGGAGACCGGGGTTATCGATTATGCGGATCTATTAAACAAAATCAAAACACAACCCGCCGTCTACCAAATGCACTGGGACGAATCGGCCCAAGTGCCTTTTGTTTATGCGCCGACGGTGGAAGGGGGTTGGTTTAGCACCTATGAAAGCACCCAATCTCTTGAGAAGAAGATCGACTATCTCATGAGCAAAGATTTGGGTGGTCTCATGTTTTGGGAGTCCTCGGGAGATGTTCGCGATGCGAATTCTCCGGATTCCTTGACCGGCACGGCCGCCCGGTTACTGCTTGGAAAATAACAGGTCCGGTTGCTGACCTTTGGATTTAGAGGCGGGGAGAAGATTTTCCCCCGCCTCTAATAAACATTAAAGGGTTAGACTGCTTGGCCAATCCCATTATCCCACGAGTTGGCGAAGCACATAAGGCAGGATGCCATCGTTTTTGTAATAATGAACTTCTTGGGGAGTATCGATTCGAAGCAAGGCTTGGAAAGACTTGACCGAGGCTCCGCTTGCGGCTTTGACGGTCATTTTGGTGCCCGATTTGAGGGTTTCATTTAGGGTTTTGGCCAGGTCGTCGATCTCAAAAGTCTCTTCACCTGTGAGGCCAAGACTTTGCGCCGTTTGGCCGTCGAGAAACTGAAGCGGAAGGATGCCCATTCCAACCAAGTTACTTCGGTGGATGCGCTCATAGCTTTCGGCGATCACGGCCCGAACCCCCAACAGTTTGGGCCCCTTGGCGGCCCAGTCCCTGCTTGATCCGGACCCATATTCTTTGCCCGCAAGGATGATGAGGGGGATATTGGCTTTTGCATAAAGGGCGGAAGCATCAAATATGCTCATTGGACTGTTGGTGGGCAGGTAACGGGTTACCCCGCCTTCGGTGCCCGGAACCAGTAGATTTTTGAGGCGAATGTTGGCGAAGGTGCCGCGGACCATAACCTCGTGGTTGCCGCGGCGGGCACCATAGCTATTAAAATCGCCCGGTTGAACGCCCTTTTCCAAGAGATATTTGCCGGCGGGACTTGATGCCTTGATGTTGCCCGCAGGGCTGATGTGGTCGGTGGTAATACTATCGCCCAAAACGGCAAGCACCCTAGCCCCGGTGATCTCCTTAACGCCGGGAACCTCCTTGGTCATGCCCTCGAAATAGGGTGGTTTTTTGACATAGGTGCTGTTCTCATCCCAGGTGTAGCGGTCACCCTTGGGAATGGGGAGGCCCCGCCAAGCTTCGTCGCCATCGTACACCGCGCCATATTGTTTGGCAAACATTTCCCGTTCAAGGGAAGTGGATTCGGCGAGGGCAACCTCCGCCCGGCTTGGCCAAATATCTTTCAGGAAGACAGGCTGCCCATTCGTCCCTGTGCCGATGGGGTCCTTGGCAAAATCGATGTCGATATGCCCCGCCAAAGCATAGGCGACCACCAACGGGGGAGAGGCAAGGTAGTTGGCGCGAACCTCGGCATGGACACGACCTTCAAAATTGCGGTTGCCCGACAAAACCGCTGCAACCACCAAGCCGCCCTCCTCGATACCTTTGGAAACCGGAACGGGCAACGGGCCGGAGTTGCCAATGCAGGTGGTGCAACCGTAGCCGACCAAGTTGAATTTGAGTTCGTTAAGCGGTTCTGTGAGACCGGCTTTTTCAAGGTAATCGGTAACCACCTTCGAGCCGGGGGCGAGGCTAGGTTTGACCCAAGGCTTGGTGGATAGTCCCAGACTTCGGGCTTTTTTGGCAACCAAACCGGCTGCAAGCATCACCGAGGGGTTGGAGGTGTTGGTGCAACTGCTGATCGCCGCGATTACGACCGACCCATGGGTTAAAGTGTGGCTGGTGTTGTCTAGGGTGGCGATGCCGGTGGCCGCAATGGTTGGGGTTTCGCCCGCCTTGTTTTTGGCTCGTGCCATCAGGCCGGGAAGGGCCTTGGCAAAGGATGCCCCAACCTCGGTTAGCGGTACCCGATCCTGCGGACGGGAAGGCCCGGCAAGGCAAGGAACGACCGTGCCCAGATCCAGTAGCATGGTGTCTGTAAACCTAAGTTCAGGACTGTTGGCGTCGTGAAAGAGGCCTTGAGCTTTGTAATACTCCTCCACGAGGGCGACCAGCCATTCGGGCCGATTTGAAAACCTTAAAAAGCGGATGGTCTCGGCATCCACGGGAAAGATCCCACAAGTGGCACCGTATTCCGGGGCCATGTTGGCAATGGTTGCCCGGTCGGCAAGGGAGATCTGTGTTAGGCCCGCGCCATAAAACTCGACAAACTTGCCTACCACGCCCCGTTTTCGGAGTATTTCGGTCACGGTGAGAACTAGGTCGGTGGCGGTGGCTCCCTCGGGGAGTTTCCCCTCTAGGCGAAACCCGATCACCTCGGGAATAAGCATGGAAACAGGTTGACCGAGCATGGCGGCCTCGGCCTCAATCCCCCCGACACCCCAACCCAGAACCCCAAGGCCGTTGATCATGGTGGTGTGGCTATCGGTGCCAACAACCGTATCCGGATAAGCCATGGGAGCCTCTCCGGATTGAGTTGCCCGGGTAAAGACAACCCGGGCAAGGTATTCCAAATTCACCTGATGGACGATGCCGGTTTCCGGGGGAACCACCGCGAAATCGGCAAACGCGGTCTGGCCCCAGCGAAGGAAAATATAGCGTTCGCGATTTCGTTCATATTCGAGGTCGGTATTGGATTTGAAGGAGAGTTCAGTTCCAAAACTGTCCACCTGAACCGAGTGATCGATGACCAATTCCGCGGGGCAAAGGGGGTTGATCTTTTGGGGATCCCCACCAAACTTGGCCATGGCATCACGCATCGCGGCAAGGTCGACCACCGCCGGGACCCCGGTGAAGTCCTGCATCAAGACCCGCGCAGGGGTAAAGGCGATCTCGGTTTGGCCTATTGCTTTGGGGTCAATATTCGCCAAGGCCTCGACATCCTTGGCCGTTACATTAAGCCCGTCCTCCGTCCGTAACAGGTTCTCCAAAAGAATCCTAAGGCTAATAGGAAGGGACCTAGACTTGGGAAATCGGGTATAAAGTGCTTGGAGGCTGTGGTAGCGAAAGGGGCGATCCTGAACGGTAAAAGAGGTCAAGGAGGAAAATGAATTGGCCATGAATTCTTATCCAATAAAGGGGGCGGGTGAATCACGAATCATTCAATCGTTTTCCTAAAGGAAAAATAGGGTTGGTCAAGGGAACAAGCTGGTTGACTTTTTGTAAAAATGGGTTGAATGGGCGAATTCTAGGCAAGGCAGGTAAAGTGGACTTGATTCCACCCCTTGAACTAGGGTATTCACACTCTGTCTGGCTAGTGGTCTAACCATTGAGCCCATCCCATTTCCTCAGCCAATTTG
Organism: Gemmataceae bacterium; assembly: GCA_009691815.1. Taxonomy (GTDB): domain Bacteria; phylum Planctomycetota; class Planctomycetia; order Gemmatales; family Gemmataceae; genus SYLG01. Next base: position 4,641 of record SIAL01000013.1, read on the forward strand.
GACTACCTGTCCATGAATGAAGCCAATTTGCCAGCTTTTGCCGCACTTCTTCTGGGTGTGTTGGCAGGCCCCCTTATCTGGTGGCTTGGCCGCAAAGTTTTGCGCTTTGTGGCTTGGCAATTGGAATATGGCAAAGCTTGGTTACCCGATCTGGCGGAGCAAGACCTCGCCTGTCCGGGGTGCGCGAAAAAATTCGCCCCGAACGAAACAAAATGCTTGGAATGTGGCAAATCCCGCGAGGTAGCCTATTACGCCTCCCTTAGGGAAGTTGACATTGCCGAAGAGCAAGTGGTTCGCCTTAGCCAAATGGGCGTGGTGGAGCCGGATACCGCCATGCGCATGGAGGAGGGCCTTTTACGCCAAAAAAATGCCTTGGCCCGCTTGCGGAAACCCCAAAGAACACCCAGCAAAGTGGAGTGGATCCTACCCGGTGGGGATCCCGTGGAAACGGGTTATATTCACCCGGAAACTTTTTATGAATCGTGCCCTCCGGGGACCCATCCGCTTCGTCTCAAGGCGGTTTCCGTGACAAAGGATCACGATTTGCCTCCTGGCCGATTATCCTATCTAGCCCGAATTGCGGGTTGGCTTCTTTTATTGGCCGGCCTTTTTTGTTGGCTTCAAGGAGCCTTTTCCCAAGGAAGTATGCGGGGCCAGATCCCGGGCTTGGCCGAATCTTGGATCGGTTTAGCGCTCATGTTGGCTGGGTTTTACAACTTGGCCTTTGGCAGGGCCTCTGAAGTCCTCGGGCGCTTTGCGGTCATGGGAACAGGGATTCTTGTCCCGATTTTTTGGGTTATCGGCCCATGGATTCATGGTACCGCCATTACTCCCGCCGACTGGGCCATCGGACTGGCCTGTGGCGCCCTTTGCGCATCCGGCGGGGCGATCATCGACCGCTATTTAGCCCAATGGCGAGGTGATTTGTGGGACGAAACAAATGTTGCCACGGAACCCGGTATCTCCGAAGGCCGCTTGATGTCGGTTTCCGGGCTGGCTTTGGGACTCCTTCAAGTAGGAACTCTGGTTGGGTTGGTTCGACCCGAAGGCTGGTTTGGACCATGGGCAGAGGTTTCCGGTTCCCTTTGGGGAATCGTTGGCTTGTGCGGATTTCAACTCGGGCGTTTAACCCTTGCCGGGATTAGGCTCGATTTTCGTCTCCCGGATTGGCTTTTTGAATGTGGCTTTGGGGTGGTCATCGCTCTTGCCGCAAATTTGGGGACCACTAACCCCCTTTATGGCCCGGCAACGATTACGGTGGGAATGGCCCTGCTTTCGCTATTGGGAATGATTGCGGTCTGTGGCCCGGGGAAATTTTGGTCCAAGCTATTACGCCCTGAGGGACACAGATTAGCACCTTTAATCCTCCGAACAGCCATCCTTACCGCGGCTGGGGGGCTTGCCACCGGATCGCTCCCAGACCCCTATCCTTGGGCCGGAGCCATGGCGGTTGGAATCGGTTCGCTTGCGCTTTTTTGCCTTGGTACAGTATTGCGCCAACGGTCCTTGCTTATCTCGGGCTTGGTTCTAATTGCCTTGGCCGGGGCCCTTGGATCCCACCAAACCATGGTGGAATTGCACCATGGAATCTTGGAGCAAACCTGGTTTGCCCTTGATGGAGCACTTTTGGGAATTGCCTTGGGGGCCGGGTTAGCCCGTGGTTTGGAATGGACAATGGGAACAAAAACCCTGTTGCATTCCTCGCGAACCCTTTGGATGCGCTATTTTTTGGTTCAAGTGCTAATGGCATCGACCTTAGCTGCTATAGGTTTGGCCCTCCTCCACAAAAACCTTGTCGAAATTCACAATTTGGCCAGCCCGGTTACTTTGCTTGCTTGGGTTTTGACCTTGGCAATGGTGATCCAAGTTCGGTCTTTGCGCGGGCACGGGCTTGGGCTGTTGGCGATTTCAGGATCCATATTGCTGGCGGGAATCCTTAACAAGTTCAGCGGCAGAGGGATCCTTGCCATGCAAGCGGGACTGTTGCTTTGTGGCCTATTTGGACTTCTGTTGGCGATCGGGGTCGGTCGGGTAAGGTCCATTTCTCGGCGACTTTCCAAGGTCTCTGTTTCCTGGTCCATGGCCCTGCTTGGAACCCATGTGACGGGAATCCTTGCACTTATAATGGGCCGGCAAATGGGTTGGGAAGGGCTGGCTGTTCCCGCCGTTATGGGTGGAACAACCTGGATGCTGCTTGCGCGAAACCGCAACCTGCCAGGGGTAGGTTGGGTGGCCCTTGGATGGCTGTTTATGGGCATCCTACCCTATGCGATCAGACAATCGACGATTGCCGAAGGTTTGACCCCCTCCTTGGCCATGGCCTTGGTCGGTTTAACCCTTTGGTGGACAATTGCACCGGCAAAAATCCTGAAAAGAAATCGTCCAGTGGGACCCGTATTTGCCATTTCGGTGGCCTTGCTCGCGGCATTTACCGCCCTAGCCGCACAACCGTTTGACCTGATCGCGGGTGGATTGATTGGGTTTTCCGTTCTGGCCCTGGCAATCGCCGTCGCGGTTTGGCAACCCGCACCCATGCTCATGCTGGTGGGACTTTCGGGGGCCGCCCTAACCACCATACTTTGCAAGAATATGGCGGCAATAACCCAACGCCATGGAATGGAATGGATGGTATTGGGTCTTGGCGTTTTTGTACTGGCGGCCGCGGTGACCGCCCGCTTTGGGACTTTGTTTACCTGGGGGAAGCCTTGCCAAAATTGGGCAAGGGAAGCCATGACCTCTATCGTGGCTATGGCCGCAATGGTTGCTTTTGCCTTGATCCCCAACGCTATTCTTTCTGAAACCGATCCAATGTATCTAGTATTTCTTGGGACAATCCCCTTTTTAATAGCTTTCTCTCTCTCTTCCCTAGCAAAACGAATGCCCAATGCCCAAGGTAAAACCGTTTTAAGTAGCGTGGCGCTTTGTCATGGATTTGTCGCATGGACCTATTTGGCATTGCTAGCTCAACGATCCGAATGGAACCAACCGACCCTATCCCTTGTCACGATAGCCTTCTTGTGGGTTGTGGCGTTTTCCGTTCTGGATCCCGCCGGGTTCATGGGAGATTTGGGAAACCAGCTTCCTAAAGGAACACGCAACATTCTTTTTGCCTTATCCGGATTTGGCGCGGTTTTGGCCCTCGCTGGGGTATTGGCAATCCCTCAAAATGGGGCGCCTTCGGGACCAATCCTATTCGCGGTAGCCTTGATTATTGCTTTGGCCTTGGTTGGATGCGTATTTTACCGAGCTAGGGATATGACACATATTCCCCTGGGAATGAAGCGCATGGATACGGTTTGGTTTAACCAGCGCCTACAAGAGGTCCATGGTCATGGCATCTGGTTGCTGCTAGCCCTTGGAACAGGATTGGGTTGGCGCCTATTTGCTCAATCAGAGAGCGGAATTTATGGGGAAGGTGCCGCCAACCCTATGGTATGGGCCGTTGGTTTTTGGGGAATTTGCTCCTTGGTTATCGCGGGGTGTCGCGGGGGAACCCACCGCTGGATAGCCCGGCCGGGAGCTTTGCAGATGACGGTTGCCTCGGGAGTGGTTGCCATTCTCCTTTTGGGAGCCACTTTGGCCCAATCCCTAAATGCCAATACCAACGAATCCACAACAATCAAAGCTTCATCAGGTGTGTTGGCCACCATGGCTCTATGCGCGGCTATGGCATGGGGGTTCATGTCCGTCTTTTTTGATCGCCTTAGACCTAAATTGGCGCATGTTGGCGAGCCCGGGTCCGACTGGGGGTTGATATTGTTAGGCAACCAAACTCTATTTGCGCATTCGTTTTGGATCGCGTCCGGGATGATGCTTATTGCTTTAATCCAGCGTGAATTTGGAATAGGAAACACTTATTGGGTTTTCCTTGGTTTGATACCGCCCCTCTTGGGTGTCATCGCCCTACGATCTTCAAGTCCAATAATCCGCTTCGACAAGTTGCAAGACTTGGCTCCCCGTATTCATGAGGAAAACGCCTTGGACGAAGACGATTACGAAATTCGCCGAGTCGCCTAGCAATAAGGAAGGCCGCATAATCGGTTAGTCTAAACCGAGTCGCCTAGCAATGAGGAAGGCCGCATAATCGGTTAGTCTAAACCGAGTCGACGGCGGTAGTCCCATAATAAGAGCGCGGTAATCGTTTTAGCGTCTTTAATGGTTCCATCCAAGGTCCAACCAAGCGCCGTTTCCCAAGGAACCACCACCGGCTCCAGTTGCTCATCCGCCTCGAGTGCCATGCTTCCCTTAACAAGGCCTTGTGCGACATACAAATGAATGACCTCGGACATCACTCCGGGGGATGGAATAAACTCCCCTATTTTTTTCAGTGAGCCAAAAGAACTATCAATCGTATAGCCGGTTTCCTCCGCTAATTCGCGAAGAGCCGCTTGATCGGGAAGTTCATTCGGTTCAAGCGTTCCAGCGGGAATCTCCCATAATTCCGTTTGAAAAATGAACCGATGATTTTTCAAAAGACAAACGGAACCATCGTCCAAAAGAGGCAAAATGGCCACCGCCCCCGGATGCAAAATCACATCCCGGCGAATGACTATACCCTCTGCAGTGGTTGATTCATGCAAACCAACCCGTATTCGCCTACCTGTGTGAATAATGTTAAAATCCATGTTCTTCCTTTTGAGCGCAAACTTCAATGACCGGGCGATAGCCCCAAAAAACCAACGAGGAAAGGGCTAATCCCGCCAAAACGGACACCCATGGTATTTGGCCTAAACCGTTTTGCAAAGCATTCATGGCCGAGTGTACGGGACTGTCCTCGCAAACGGAAAGCATGGTAATGGAATTGTTAACAAAGTGTGCCGCCATGGATCCGTGAAGGGTTCCCGTAATTAATACAAGCCAATGAAGCAAAACACCAAGAATTGCCGCGTAAAGGGCCTGTGCCGGGGCAATGTGCATAATACCAAACAAAAGAGATGTTAAAAGTACGCCACGAATCCGACCCAGCCTTGAAACCAAACCACGCCCCAAAAACCCTCGGCAAAAAATTTCTTCCCCAAGAGCAGGTCCAAGTCCAATCACCAAAACCCCCGCCCACCAAGGCCATGGGGCGAACATTTTCTGGACCTTGCCCTCGTATTGGTTTGTTTGGAAAAATTGATTTGCCAAATGAGAAAGCCCTTCCGCCAAAAAAAAGAGACCAAGACCAAGCGTCATCCCCGCGACAATGCTTCCCGGTTTTCCACGGATTAGGCTGATTTTTTGCCTCCAATCCGGGCCGAAAAATCGTCGAGACAGTACTATACCGTAAATAATAGATAGTATTTGTGCCAAACCTAAACCGGCAATCAGTGAAACGGTCGCTTCCCCGGACGACAAAAAATCCAGAACGCCCATTTTCTCTAGCCGCTTGGCCATTGCCGGATCGTTCCACAAACCAAAACCCAAGATTAAGGCGGAAAGCAACGCCCCCGGAATTTGCGTTACCACCAAATAAAACCCCACCCAAATCACCGCCCACCAAGGCCCGGGATGGCATTTATTCCTTTGACCGGTGCTTGCCTTATCCTCAGGGATGGTTGGATCAGGCATATCCACTCCAACCCCACCACACCAACAAATCATAAATCCAAGGCAATTTCCAAGGAGACCATGCCGGCCACGATGCGGAAAAGACCCCTACCGCCAAAAAGAAATACACCAGTCCCCTCCCTTTTCGCCAATTCTTTAGCCGCTCTAGAGTGGGAATGGCACACAAAAGCAAAAGGGGTGTAAGCCAAATCAACCACCTAGGCCCACAACTCATCCCCCCATAATTGTCACTTTTGTAAAGGTAAAAACTCACAACAATTGCCGTCAGACCAAGAGTTGAAAGGGCAAGTCGACCTTGGATTGTCTCATTACTTAGGGCAAAAGACTCTCGTGGGGTTACCGACCTAAAAGGGATTGGGCCAATCCTCTTGGCTTTAACCATCCATTGAATTCCCCCAAAAAGCGAAAGGAGAAATAATGGTGTTAGGGAGAAAAGGCCATGGTGGCCTACCAAAAGGTGCAGAGCATATTCGAACCGAGTTTCCCCCATGTTCCGCCCGGCGAAATCAATGTTTCTTTTAAGATCGCCAAAAGCGTTGTACGGATTCCATGGGCTCCCCTCATAGTCGTACCACGGGCCGCCAAATTCCGAATAGGCGGGAAGGAAAGATCCAATGGAAATCCAATTGAGGACAACCAGAGCCACCATAAAACTCAAAGCCGAAATCAGGAAGATCAATAGGGTTTTGAATTGACGCCAATCTAGCCAAAGCACCAAAAGAGTAACAAGAAACGCGAGAGAGGGAAGTTCCATGGTAAAGGCAAGTCCACAGCAAGCACCCGCAAAACAGGCCGCCGGGATGTTTGGTGAATGGTTTCCAAGAACCGCCCAAAGAGCGAAGGTAACCAAAAAAACCGCCGGGGTATGGTTATTCAGGGTTATTAAAAAAGGAGTGACCAGAGTGCCAAAAGCCGCGGCGGCAACCAAAAGGATGCGCACCCAACCAGATTCGGTCAATCGAAATACCAAAGAGGCAAACAACCCCAGGTAGAGACAAAACGGCACGATATTGATTGCAACGAGCGAGATTCGGATTATGGCCGCTGGTTGGTCTTTAAGAGTCCAACCGGTTATTTTTTGCACCACCCATGTCCACCCTGCAAGCATAGTTGGGAAAAGGGGTGGTTTACTCGAATAAAACTCCAAAGTATCGGGCTTTAGGACCCTGTCGATGGAGTTCCAACCCTCTTCGAAAAGCAAACCCTTATCGCCTTTGATCCTTGCTAGTTTTCCCGCTTCGAGGACCACGGGAATCCCAAAGGGTTGGTTTATCCCAACTAGGGCGCAAGCACTTGCCACGAAGGCATCCTTGTTCCTTTGGCCAATGACAAAGGTGCCGTTTTCAAGGAGGGCCCGAACCGTCAGCCACCGGGAGCGATCATTGGAACTAAGAGTGACCACCGGGGTGGGTTTTTTGGTAATCCAAGCTCGTTTGGAATTGCGTTCTTCGGCGGTTCGAAAAAGAGTCGGGTCATAGAGTTGGGTAACGGAAGCAAGTCGGCCCGCCGCCATGGTGCCCGCGACTAGAATGAATAGCCAACATACCGCTTTTTGGGCTTGAACGGGGAGTAAGGAAAGCCCATCGGAATCATTTTTTACCATTTACCGGACCTCTTTTAGGGGAACATTCTGGCAAGGCGCCAGGTTCGCTTTGGTCGCCAAAAGTTTGAGCCTTAACAGGTTGAGGGTCATAAGGGCAGTTCGATGTTGGATCTCGGTTCGGGAGCCATGCCAATTTTGCGTATGTTCCGAGGAAACAGAGGATCCATCGTCCACCGCGGCAAAAACCAGCCCGGCAGGCAAATCGGGGCCCCCATCACCGGGGCCGGCAAATCCCACCACCGCCACGCCCAGATCGGTCCCCAATTTCTCCCGAACGGCCTTGGCCAAGAACCTGACCGTTTCCGGCCCCACACACCCTTCCTTCATTAAAAGATCCTTAGGATATCCTAATAGTTGTTCTTTCGCTCCCGGTTGGTACAAAACAAGGGATCCCGATAACCAATTCGAGATACCCGGAACCGCGCCCAATAACGAGGCCGTCTTTCCGCAGGTGACGCTTTCGACAAAAGAAACTGTCCGCTTGAGTTCTCCCAAAAGCCCGGCAACCGCTTCGGCAAGGGTTTCTTCATCGGCCCCAAACACAAGATCGCCAAGCCTCTCTCGAATGATCGCCTCCACCAAAGCGATTTGCGATTGGGCTTCGGCGAGATCGGCGCCTCGAGCGGTGATACTCAAACTAATGATGGCGTTGGATGCGGTAATTCCCACCTCGGGTTCCGCTCCGCGCTTTGTTAAGTCAAGCAGTTTCTCCTCAACGGCGGATTCTCCGGCGCCAAAAGTACGAATGGTTCTCCGGGAAAGAAACCCACCCCCAAAACCCAGTTTGCCAAGATTGGCGTTTAATAGCCGGGGACTTACCTCATTGGCCCACATTAACTCCATCTCACGGGGAGGTCCCGGAAGGGCGACAAAGATAGTTCCCAGATGGATCAGGAAAACCCCCGGGGCCGTACCGTTGGCGTTGGGGAGTGCCTCGGCACCTTTGGGAACGAAGGCTTGGACACGGTTTCGTTCTGGGCAAACCCGGTTGCGACGATGAAACATCTCTTGGATCGCCGCCCAAGAGGCCTCGTCAAAATCCAGATCCACCCCCGCGAGGCGAGCCAAAATTTCTCGGGTCAAATCGTCTTGGGTTGGCCCCAAGCCCCCGCTTATTACCACTAAACCGGCACGAGAGGCGGCCAATTTAAAACTGTTCAGGTTAACCTCGGCATCATCGGGAATGGTGCTGTGCCAACCCGTTTCAACCCCAATCTCAGCCAGTTTGCGGCTTAGCCATTGGCTATTTGTGTCAAGTTGTGCTCCCGAGGTTATTTCGCTGCCTATGGATAGGATTTCGGCTTTACGGGTGGAAGATTTGTTTGTGAAAACCATGCGAATGCGGGCGATTCCCGTCCCTCTTTTGTGTATTGGAAAAACAACCCAGCTTTGGATCGAAGATTGCGCTTCAAAAGCTACACTAAAGATTTCAGGGGGAGGATTCCATGATTCGGCAAATTGGCGTTGAGGAATTGTCCGACTGGGCCCGCGAAAAAAAGTCCTTCACTCTGCTGGATGTACGCCAACCCGACGAAAATGCTACCGCCGTTTTACCCAATAGCCAACTCATTCCCCTCGACGAACTTACCATGCGCGTGGGGGAAATCGAACAGGCCTCCGGAGTTCCTTTGGTGGTTTATTGCCATCATGGAGTTCGAAGCCTTCATGCGGGATCATGGCTGGCGGGGAATGGCTTTGACCCTGTTTATTCTCTCTCGGGGGGAATTGATGCTTGGTCCCAACGGGTAGACCCTAGCGTACCTCGCTATTAGGGCTTAAACCGGTTTTTCCTTGCCAGGTTGAACAATGAACCCAAATCCCGAAAACCTAACGCATTTTGACGAAAAAGGGGCATCTCGCATGGTCGAGGTTGGTCAAAAACCAGAAAGCCCCCGGATGGCCCGTGCCGTTGGCCAAGTTAGCATGAGCCCCAAAACTCAGGAATTGATTCGAAATCGGGCCTTTTCCAAGGGTGATGTCCTAGAAGTTGCCCGTTTGGCGGGAATCATGGCTGCCAAAAAAACTTGGGATTTGATTCCCCTTTGCCATCAGGTGCCCCTGACGGGGGTAAGGGTGGAATTTTCCTTCCCGGAACCCAATATTGTCGAAATCGAGGCCACTTCCACAACATTCGCCCGAACTGGGGTCGAGATGGAGGCATTAGTTGCGGTTAGTATTGCGGGATTGACGATCTATGACATGTGCAAAAGTGTGGATCGTGTTATGCAATTGGACGGAGTGCGGTTGATGGAAAAGACGGGTGGCGTCCATGGTGACTTTGTCCGCTCCGTTGGCCCGGATGCCCCTTGCGGAAGGGATCAGGGCAAGGGATGAACAGGGAACAAGTGATGAGCCCCGTTACATTGCTGGACAGTAACCCTCACATTGCCCATCCCCCCAAAGGGGCCGTGGACGAAATCCTTCATCAGAGTGTAGCCTCGGAACTTCCTCAGATTCCCGAATTAGCGGATGTGGAACAGCACATAGATTCCGTTTTGAATCGAAGCCATTCCCGTTTTGCCTCCATGGTGGATCAAGTTCGCCATTTTCGAGGCAAACGCTTTCGACCCCTCATGGTCCTTCTCTCCGCAAAGGCGGTTGGCAACCTGACCCCCAAGCACGCCGCCCTTGGCGCCGTAATGGAACTCATTCACACCGCTACCCTAATTCATGACGATGTTCTCGACGAAGCCATGATCCGCCGCTTTGCGCCCACGGTAAACGCCGTAAATGACAACTACACCAGCATCCTTCTTGGCGACTGGATATTCAGCCAAGCCTTTTCTTTGGCCAGCACGCTCCAAAACCTTCGCGTCAATCATCTGCTTTCGGAAAGTGCCTGCCGCATTTGCGAGGGCGAACTTAACCAAGGTATGGAACGGGGCAATTTTGCCTTGGAAGAATCCACCTATTTCGACAACATCAACGGTAAAACAGCTGAACTCATTGCGGCCTGTTGCAAGGTTTCCGCCATTATTGCCAACGCCCCTGAGGATCAGGTCCGCCACCTGGAAAACTTTGGACGCAAGGTAGGTATGGCGTTTCAGATTGCCGACGACCTATTGGACCTTTGGGGCGATGAGGACCGAACCGGTAAATCTTTGGGAACCGACCTTAAACAGGGCAAACTGACGCTGCCCCTCATCCATGCCCTAAGGCAACCCAACAGCGACCGCATTCTTGCCATTCTTAGGACCCCACCCGAGGACTCCCAACGGGCCAGAGCCGCCCTAATTCCTCTGTTGGAGGAGGCGGGATCGCTGGATTACGCCAAGCAAATTGCTCGCGAATTGGTACACCAAGCCCGGCTGGAACTATCTCATCTCCCGGCAACGGTTTGGCGCAATCAGCTGGCCACAATGGCGGAGAAAGCCATTGCCCGTTCTGCTTGATCGTTTGGAAATCGTGCCAATTCGATGGATGAAAAGCGTTGAACCGGTCTAATTGACCGCCGCATTTTCTTCAGTTTTGGCGCGCAAGGGTCCCCGGTAGGTGATTCGGCCTTTGGCCAAGTCATAGGGAGAGATTTCGACAGTAACGATGTCCCCGAGCAGGATACGGATAAAATTCTTGCGAATCTTCCCTGCGATATGGGCCTTGACCTCATGGCCATTGTCCAATTTCACCAAAAACTGGGTGTTGGGAAGTGCCGTGGTCACTTTGCCTTGTTGTAAAAACGCTTCCTCTTTCGCCATCAGGTTCCGCTCCTAAATTGAAATACACAAGTCATCAAATAGTAATTATAACACCATATCGCTGTCAATCCCATCCCACTTTATAAAGAAAAAGGTCGAAATAATAGGTTGCGCTTGGGGTAACAAAGGCTTTTTGATCCCGTTTGGGTGCCCCGAACCAACCAATTGGGGAAATCCCTGAGGTTTTCCCCCCGAATCGTTAATTTCGTGGGTTTAGGGTGTTTCCAAGGATACACTTGAGAAACTTTTGGCCAAATAAAGGGGTTCCTACCCCTCCAAACGAACTTTCACAATGCGACGACTTCCCACCCGAATCACAAGGCCCGAAGTGATTGCAATCCCTTGATTGGGATCGGATATTTTGGTTTTATCTGGCCCAATGGAAAGGCTTCCTTGCTCAACCAATCGCCTAGCGTCGTTGTTGCTCTTGGCCAAACCAAGGGCTGCAACCAGTTTAGAGGCGGTTAGCTTGCCCTCGATCAATTGGCTAACGGCCAAGGTAACCTCAGGAATATCCGTGGGATCCTGCCTTTCACTAAAGCGTTTTCGCCATTCCAAAGCGGCCGCCTCCGCTCCCTCGGCACCATGGTAAAAGGTCACAATTTCTCGCCCCAATCGTTCCTTGGCTTCCCGGGGATGGGTGATCTTTGAATCCGCCAAAAGGGTGATGTCCGATTCCGCCAGATCAGTCAATAATTGAAACCACTCCTTCATCAAGGCATCAGGAATGCTCATGGCCTTGGCAAATTGATCATAGGCCGACTCGGCAACGCCTATGTAATTTCCCAAACTTTTACCCATCCGCCTATCGCCATCAAGGCCCCTTAAAATAGGAAGAGTCATGGCGATCTGAGGTTCTTGTCCATCGTCCTTTTGCAATTCCCGGGCTACCATCAGGCTAAAAAGTTGTTCGCTGCCACCCAGTTCCACATCGGCCCGAATTGCCACCGAGTCGTGTCCTTGCATTAAAGGATAAAGACACTCGTGAAGGTAGATTGGCGATCCGGCCTTAAGCCTTTTGGTAAAGTCGTCGCGTTCCAGCATGCGCTGGATCGTGATTTGAGATGTCAAGGCGAGGACATTTAGAAAAGAAAATTTGCTAAACCAATCTCCGTTGCGATGGACCTCGGTTTTGGTCAAATCAATAATGCGCCCGACCTGCTTTAAGTAGTCCAAAGCATTGATTTCCACCTGCTCCGGGGTAAGTCTGACTCGGGTTTGGTCTCGCCCGGACGGGTCGCCGACAAGGGCGGTATAGTTGCCGATGATTAAGACGGCCTTGTGGCCAAGATCTTGAAATTGCCTGAGTTTTCTCAGGGGAACCGTGTGCCCCAAATGGACATCAATCCCGGTGGGATCAATGCCATATTTCACCCGAAGGGGGGTCCCTGTGGCGATCGATTTCTCGAGTTTCTTTTGGAGTTCCCCGGCGGGGACGGCCGCGTCGATACCGCGGTTCAGGAGTTTCAACTGTTCAGATGCGCTAATCAAGAGGACTCTCCCCCGGGACAAGCTTAAGCGTACCAACCCGCAACTATTCCCGGTCCATCCGGTTGGAATGCGTTTCGAATGTGCCGGATTTCAATGACCTTATTGGTGGCAGACCACGCTATGGCCACGATGTCTTGGCGGATGTTCACCCCGGCCAAGTCATGCCGACGCAAGAGCCACCGGGTTGCCGCCAGAATACGGCGTCTTTTGCCGTGATCCACCGAATCGAGGGGGATTTGCGCGTCATGGACACGACGCGACCGAACCTCAACCACCACCAGGGTGTCGCCCTCTCGGGCAAGAATGTCTATTTCACCAATGCCCCTAGCATCGATGTTCTTCGCCAGGATTCGTAGTCCAAGGCGGCGTAAATGGGTCGCAGCGATCCGCTCGGAGTGATTTCCAAGCAATCGCCGCCAAGTCCAGCTATGTGGACCAAGCCACCCGGGCCAGGGGAACCATCGCATTGGATCGTCCTCCCCCAAACTCCATAAAGGGGTTTTACTGTGGTTTTTTGCGTTCGCGAAGGCGGGTTGCCTTGCCAACTCGATCTCGCAAGAAGTAAAGCTTGGCGCGGCGAACTTCGCCCGAGCGCTTGACCTCCAACTTTGCTATACGAGGGGATTCATAAGGGAAAATTCGCTCCACCCCTTCACCCTGAACAATGCGGCGAACGGTGAAAGTGGCGGTGGCACCATGACCACGAATGGCGATCACGACACCGGTGTAAACTTGAATGCGCTCTTTCTCGCCTTCCAAAAAGCGGAGGTACACATCAACGGTATCCCCAATGGTGAAAGGGGGAATCTGGCGGTTCACTTTTGCCGCGACACAAAAGTCTTGAACGCGTTGCTTTGCTTTACTTTCAACCAAAGCCATTAAAGAGTTCTTCATGATTCATCCTGCCTTTTCAAAAAATCCTAGTTCTTCAATTCACCCGGATCAATCGGGGATTCCTCATCCCGTTTCGACCTAATAAATGTCTGTTCCCGCCTCCAAGCCTCAATCTTTCGGTGGTCCCCGGAGAGAAGTATCTCGGGAACCTCCAACTCCCTGTAAACCCGTGGTCGGGTGTACTGGGGATACTCAAGAAGGCCGGGTTCGCTGTGGGATTCTTCCACGGCACTGGCCGGGTCGCCAAGGAAACCGGGAATAAGGCGCATCACGGTTTCCATGATGACCATCGCCGGCACCTCGCCTCCGTTGCAGACAAAGTCCCCGATGGAGATTTCGATAGGCTTTAGGCCCAACCGAATCCGCTCATCAAAGCCCTCGTAGCGCCCACAAAGGAGGATCAAACGATCCTTCTTGGCCAATTCCGCCGCGACCGCTTGGTTGAGCCTTCTCCCAGAGGGGGTCAGCATTACCAAAGTTCCCGGCTGGGAATCGTCCGCCCGCACCGCTTCCACCGCATCGAACACGGGACCGGGCATGAGTACCATTCCCGGACCGCCCCCGAAGGGTTTATCGTCCACACTTTGGTGTTTGCCGCCCGCAAAGTGGCGGATGTTCCAAAGCTTTGCCTGAATGAGCCCCTTGGCGATGGCTTTTGCTAGGAGGCTTTCCCCAAGAAATCCCGAGAATATCTCGGGAAACAGGGTCAAAACATCAAAACGCAAAGGCGACCCCTCAAGGCGTCTACCGTGGGGCCAAAAAAAGATTCAATCGATCTTTTTATTCCCACAGTAATCCATTTAGGCGGTAAGGGCTTGGGCCTTTTCAGCCGCCGCCTTTTCAAACGCTACCATGTATCGCTTGATAAACGCGGCCACATTTTCCGAGGGTTGGGCCCCAACACTCAGCCAATATTTCACCCGAATTGGATCGAAATGAACGCGCTTTTCCGTCTCCTTGATGCAGGGATCGTAGGTTCCAAGCTCCTCAAGGACACGACCGTCCCGGGGTTGCTTGGAATCGATTGCCACGATACGGAAAAAAGCCCGATGCGTGCGCCCCATTTTCTTCATACGAATCCGAACTGCCACTGCCTTATCCTTCCTAGCGAGCTAGACACCATGCCCTGCCGCCATTAGCGCACCCCACTAGCGGTGCTTCTTCTTGCGGCGCAACGCCGCACGATCCCTGGGGGACATTCCCCCGTCCCCTTGGTCTTTAACGGCGATCTTTGCCCCCGGCATAAATCCGCCCATTTTCCCCAAACCTGACACCATGCGGATACGCTCCAACATGGACATCTTGGCTATGGGCCGCATGAATGACCGAATTTGGTCAAACACCGTGATCAATTGCTTCACTTCCGTGGCTTGAACGCCACTTCCCTTGGCAATCCTCATTCGCCTTGCATAGTCGATTTCGTCGGGGTTTTTCCGCTCTTTGGTGGTCATCGAGTCGATGATCCCCTGGATTCGGCGAATGGAGGCTTCCGGGTCCTGGTCGGCCGGAATCATCTCCGACATACCGGGCATGGAGCCTATTACATCCTTGAGCGGTCCCATCTTGCGAATCAGCGGGAGTTGTTCGCGGAAATCCTGAATCGTATAGTCTCCCGCCTCCATCTTTTTCTGTTGGCGATTCCGTTCTTCCTCGGTAATCTCCGATTGAACCCTGTTGACCTTTTCAACAAGCGACATGATGTCGCCCTGACCCAAGATCCGCTGAGCCATCCCCTCGGGTCGGAAATCTTCTAACCGGTCAAGCTTCTCACCCATGCCCACAAATTTAATCGGTACTTTGGTGATCTCTTTGATCGACAGCGCCGCCCCACCCCTCGCATCCCCATCAAGTTTGGTGAGAATCACACCATTGATGTCAAGGGCTTCATTAAAAGCCCGGGCGCTTAGAACGGCATCTTGGCCCGTCATGGCATCGCAAACGAAATAGACCTGATCAGGCTGGACCGTTTTGTCGATCTGCCTTAGCTCATCCATTGGCATTTCGGCGACATGCAAACGACCGGCTGTATCGATAATCACCGTATCTAACAAAAGTTTTTTGGCGTGTTCAACGCCTCGCTTACAAACATCGATGGGGTTTGGACCAAGCCTGGTCCCATCCGGACCAAACTTGACCTCTTCACGGTAAACTGGGGTGTCGATCTGTTTACCAAGAAGGTCCAGTTGATCGATCGCGGCGGGTCGCTGAAGGTCCGCCGCCACCAGCAGAACTTTGCGACCCCGTTGTTTAAGATAAAGGGCAAGCTTACCAGCCGTGGTGGTTTTGCCTTGGCCTTGAAGGCCGCAGAGCATGATTACCGTGGGGCGACCTTGGGCAACCGGAATAGTCGTGTCGACAGGGCCCATAAGGGCAACCAATTCGTCATACACAACCTTGAAAACTTGCTCGCCGGGGTCGAGAGATTTGAGAACTTCTTGCCCAATAGCCCTTTTGGTGACACGGTCTATGAACCCATTGGCAACATCCAGATGCACATCCGCATCCAAAAGCGCGGTCCGCACCTCATCCAAACTTTCACGGATATTCGCCTCGGAAAGGCGACCCTTCCCGCGAAGTTTGCGCAATGCGCCAGTCAGCGTTTTTTGCAAACCCTCAAACATGGGATTTCACAAGCCAAAAAAGGAACGGGCCCGGCCCACCGAAGGCCGAGTCTAGGAATCATTCAGTATAAGGGGTAAACGGTCGATCTGCAATCCAAACAGGCCAAAGGAATGGGCCAAAAAGGTGCAAAAGGACGACGAGATAGCTTGTTATATTTTTTGATCATTTAATTTATGATTCAATAACCCCCAGTCGGATCGGTTCCTTTGCCCCACCCCGTTATGAATGTCGTTTTGAATTTGTTCCAGCTCACGGTCCTTTATATACGGTAGGCCCTTCCTCCGAATCCGCTCATACATAACAGACGAGGCTTCCGGGGTAAAACCACTCCCGGGTTGGTGCTCTATGTGGTAGATCGCCTGGGGTTCCTCGAAGACGCATTCCGTCATTCCTTTGGCCGCCGCCTCGTAGAGCAAAAGCGAATCAATGTGCATGGAAAAGCCATCAAACTCCCAATAGCCACCCAGCTGAAAAAAATCGTCCCGCGATAGCAAAGTAAAGTCCCCACAACCGTTTGTGTGCCAATGGTCTGTTTTCCCCTTGTCGCCATCACCTTTGGGAAACCCCAAAACCGCATCTAGATCTTTTTCTCCTGTGGAAGGTAACGCTCCCCCCTCGGCTTTGGGTAATCGAAACAGAGTTCTTTTGAGTATTGGCCGGATCAACTCATGCCAAAAACGACCCAAAAGGGACCCAATCCGGGTCATGAACCCAAAGGAAACCTGTTTCAGCTCATCCGCCCGCATGGCCATGACCCTTTTTTCCGGGTCTGCGGTAAAGGGAACAAGCCGCCCGGCAAAAGCTAACCGCAAGGCGACCCATGGCTCCTTTGTTTGCGGTACCCGAATGCGAATTTTCCTTCGAGACTCTAGGCGAAAGGAGCCAAGGCACTCCTCATTCTGGTGGACACATAGGAGCCCGGGGGCACCTTGAAGCGATGGGCCGGGTGCCACATTCAATTCCACCACCGACCCCGGAGGCGCTGCCAGCCAGCATTCTTTTTCCGCCCATCGGAAAAAGGGTTTTCCCGGTTCTTTTTCGATTTGATGCCACCCTTTACCCAGAAGGACGGCTTTGGGAGCGGCCGTTGCCACGGGTTTTTCCTCCAAATGAAACGCGTGGATCCGAAGGACAAGCCAATCTCTGGCACCGGGCGGAAGCGAACCATCGCGAACCTTGAGGTGAACTCTTGACCGTGCCGCCAAACCAAAGGGGATGAAATGTTTTTCCCGCCCACCAAGGAGGATTCGATGGAGCAGATTCCCCGAATCATCGCAAAAATCCAATGGGAGGGACCCGGTGATATCAAGCACCAAAGGTTCCAATTCCACCACCAGAGTCGGCTGCGTTTCATAGACTTGAAACCGAGCCATTGGCTGCAAATACGAAACGATACCCTGTTCCTCATGGCATTCGGAAAATCCAAATAGCGGGCCGATGCGGGGGTCAATTACCTTTTCCCATTTGGGCTTACCGTCGGGATGAACCCGGATGGTACTGGCCGGTCGATTATGCCGGAGTTGATGACATTTGGCCCAAGCAAGCATCGTGGCAATTCCTTGGCCGAGGGGAATTTCGTTGCGAACATCGGTCCGATCAATACGGTAAAGAACCTTCGGGGCCAAGTTTTCTCGGACAAGATTTTGAATCAATTCATCGTTGAACAGAATGTCCACATTGGTGAATAGCAGGAATTTACCCTTAGACCGGCGAGCACCCACATTTTTGGCGATCATCTGGTAAAGGCCCATTTTATCGCCATGGACCAAGGCCATATGGGCTTCAAAGGGCACGGTAATGATGCGGATAGAAAGCCGGCCTCGCTCTTTAGGCCAAGTCAGTGCTTCGGCCAAAGGGGGACGATCCGAAGGTGGGTTCCATTCCACTAGGATTAATTCCGCATCTAAACCCCAGCGTTCGGCTTGGCCACAAAGGCCCTCGACAAAGGCCTGCATCCGCTGGAGCATGGAGCCGCCATGATCGTCATTACGCGAGGTGGCGATGATGCTAAGGTAGGGTTCGCTCATGGAATTGTTCTACCGCCCCGGGAATGCCCCTGCGAGCCGGAAGCGGGAGTGACCGACAAATAGGGAAACCTAGGTGAGCGGTGGGCGGAATTTGACCCCCGGAGGAATTACCTCTCTCAACGAGGGTCCAAGGAGTAGGCACACTCCTTGTATCGTTCTTGGTAATGCCCGATCCCAACCCATTTCTGCCAAAAGCCATATTTAATAGTGTGCCTATTTCGTTCGATTCCAGCCTAATGCAACATTTCCCCCGCTAGGATTTCGTTCGATCCAAAATAGACGACAATTTCCCTCCATAGAGGATCCAAAGCAGTACCCACACTCCGGTGGATCAGCAGGGATGGAACTTTCACGATAGGTCCCATCTTAGGTCACAATTGACCTCAGATGGGAGATCCAGCGCCGAAAAACCAATTTTTCGGATAAGCCCTAAGGGCCCGCTGTACAAAGACTTAAGACCA
>SIAL01000014.1 GCA_009691815.1 Gemmataceae bacterium
GTACCAGCATTGTGCCTTGGTAAAAGACTTGGCCAAGAGTTTGAATATCGAATTGCTGTTCCTGCCTTCGTATTCGCCAAACCTAAACTTGATTGAACGGTTGTGGAAGTTCACTAAGAAAAAGGTCCTGTATGGTCGTCATTACGACATCTTCGCTGCCTTTTGTGGAGCAATCGATGGTTGCCTTGGCAAAATAGAAATCGACCATCGCAAAGAACTGAGGGCTTGGATTACCCACAATTTTCAGACATTTCGAAATGCTTCATTCTTGGCCGCATAGAGTATAAAGCAAATCCTCTTACTTTCCACCCAACAAAAAGAGTGTTCCGCCTTTGTCGTCTTTGCGATCCGAGGCAACCAAAACCCGGTTCCCGGCCAAAGCAACCGACCCGGCAATGGGTCCATCTAGGACAACCTTTTGTAAAAGTTCCCCTTTTTCCAATCCCAAAACATACAGGTTTCCATCAAGCGAAGGAGCAATTACTTTTTTTGAAGCAACCACGGGAGAACCATCCACCCAACCCCCGGTTAGGAAAGACCAGCGTGGTTTTCCCGTGCTAGCGTCCAGCGCATGAACCCTTTTGTCCCTTGCCCCAATAATCACCAAATCCGGGGTGGCAACGGCCGAGGAACGAAACTCGGCGGGCCGGACATCGGGAGAAAAGGCCCAATCCGCCTTTGCTTGTTTGATTTGAATTGCTTGAACTTCTTTGGACATGGTTCCCACATACAGTTTGTCGCCAAGGATCGAGGCCGAGGCCCCGGTTTGCCCATTGAGGGCCACGGAGGCAACCTCTTTGCCGGATTCAATTTCAATGATGTGGAGGGTACTATCACAACCCGCGGCAAAGGTTTTGCCGCCGGCAATGGCCGGGGTCCCATAAAAAGGGCCTTCCATGGGAAATTTCCAGCGCACTTTTCCCAAAAGGTCAAGGCAATAAAGGCTGTTATCATGCGTCCCCTGAAGGATCGAAGTCCCATCCGTATTGGCCCCACCACTTATCTCACCCATCGTGTCAAGAGTCCACTTTATGGTCCCCTTTGCCTTGTCGAAAGCAACGATCTTGCCGTCGGCATCCCCGACAACCACCAAGTCGGCGACAATACAGGCCGCCGCCCGGATGGGCCCGGTTTTTACGGTCCAAAGCGCTTTGCCATCGGTAAGGTTTACGGCGTGGAATTTACCATCAAGCGTCCCAAGGTAGGCCGTTTTTCCATCATGAACGGGAGTAGCTTCGACCCCATCCCCGGCATAAAACGACCAAAGGACCTCCAACTTATCGGCTATATTGGTTGTGGAAGATCCCGTTTGAGCCGGGGTCCCGCGAAAGATGGGCCACGAACTTATCGTTTCTCCCAAAAGGGGTGCGACAAAAATCGAGCAAAAGACCAAACAAACAGGCCGCAAAAGTTTCATGAATCATTCCCAAGGTGTCTACCTCTATCTTAGGGTAACCTTGTCACTTTCGAAATATCCCCCGACAAAAGGGCACAAGTATTAACAATTCGCCAACTTTTCCAAACAAGAAACGGATTAACCTTTGCTTAGCTTGTCCTTCCCTATGGATCTCTGGGGGACCTTTCCTTTTTCATGAACAGGTTTTGACATTGCATCATGCAAAGCCCACGCCAAACCCGCCCAAGGGCTTAGCCCTCTTGGGGTAAATCCCAGCGTCCGGCCGGCATCATCCCCGAACAAACATTCCATCATGGTCCGTTTGTCGGTCGCCTCCAGGTACCGAACCAAAACCTCGCGAGTGTACTCCAAATCGTCTGGATCAAGAACGGGGCCTACGCAACCCGCACTCGCCATGACCTGCCCTTCTTGGGAAAGCAAGTCCCTTAGGGTTTGTGCGGTTCCGTGGGTGTGAATGTAAGCGGCTCGATACACGGAGGCCAATATGGTTTCACGAATGTTTTGGACAGAAATCGCCTCGCTGCTCCATAATATCCCACCAAGCCACCAGTGATTTACCCAACGAGGAATTTCACCTCCAATGGGCATCGGGACTGTCCCTTGACGAATGTTGTATTCGCAGTCAAAACGATTGGTCCATCCTCCTAGGGAATCATCCGCAAGCACCAAAGCCAATTTGAACTCCCTTTGGAGTTCAGGGAAAACATTGGCCACTTCCAAAAGGGCTTTTTGTGCAACGAATTCCGCATCCAAACTCAAAAGGTCATCTAACAATTGCGTGACATGGCCTTTGGCCATGGGATTAACAAGGACAAGTGGAGGATAATTCAGAATCTGGCCTGGTGAATACAACAGGGTAAGGTAGTTTTGAAATCGTTCCCTAGTGGGCGGCAACCGATGAAGGTCACGCTGAATGGCAAGCAACGGGACATAGTCGATTTTCATGGGAATCCGAGAGGTTAACCCAGGCTACACGATTCGTTGGTTTTGCAACCCCTTGCCCTTTTTTGCCCCCAATAAACGCTCAAGGCCAAGGCAATCGGCGTGAAAACCTTGAACCATATCGGGTAGGGAAGGATCACTATATTGAACACCGCCATTCCCAAAAGGAACCCGCCAAGGCCATATCCATGGGCCGGGTGTCTGCCGGGTCCTAGGCGGGTGGCGGTCCAAGTGGAAACAAAGGCGGTAATGGACCAAAACAGGCCACATACCGCCAAAAGCCAGGCGGGATAGCGGGCAACATGGGCCGAGCAAACCGCAAAATCCGTGGGATCCACATCAGGTGGAAAGGGGTGATAAGCATTACTAAAGCCTTCGACACCCGCCACCAAACCAAAGGCGATTATTAACCCAAGGAGGACGGCCCCAGCACTTTGAAGGATCGAACGAAACATGATTTTCCCCGTTTTCGTTCTACTTGGTCCAACCCATTCCATTGCTAAAAAGGATGCGACTTGTCCTTTTAACCAAAGGTAACTTATCCAACCCTTAAAAAGATCTTATTTTACCAAAAAATAACTACCATGCGGCCTCATAAAGCTGGATCAGTGAATCCTCCGTCAAAGGCCTGGGGTTAAAAGTGCCTGTCCATTGCTGCATAGCTTCTTCCGCCAAAATCGGGAAAATGCTTTTACTGATTCCCACATCCCTTAGCTTTCGTGGAAGCAATGCCATAGAGGAGAGCCTGTCGACCTCGGCGGCAAGAAAATTGGCCCCATCCGCTCGCCCTGACAAATCTTGATAAAGGTCACCCACCACCTCGCTGTTGTACCGAATCACATGAGGAAGCATTAGGCTAACAGCGATTCCGTGGGTGATGCCATAGTGGGCGGTAATCGGATTGGCCGAAGCATGGGCCGCGCCCAACATGGCGTTTTCAATGGCCATCCCGGATAGGTGCGCGCCCCAGAGCATGGCCATCCGGGCGTCGATGTTTTTTGGTTCCGAAAAGATAAGGGGAAAAGCCGCGGAGAGCAATCGCCAGGCTTCCCGGGCGTGGGAATTGGACCAAGGATTACGCCTTAGACAAACAAAGGATTCCAAGGCGTGAGCCAAGGCATCAATTCCGGTAACCGCGGCAACCATGGGTGGCTGGGAAACTGTTAATTCCGGGTCTAGGATGGCTACGCGAAAGGCGGCCTTGGGATCCCCACAAGCCATTTTGGTCTGCGTTTTCGCTTCGGAAATTAGGGCGTAGGATTGGGCCTCGGACCCCGTCCCGGCGGTGGTGGGAATCCCAATCGAGGGGAGCATGGGTTGGGGAGCCTTGCCATAGCCCTTATAGTCGGCCATGGTGCCGCCGTTGGTCAGCAGGAAATTGACCCCTTTGGCACAATCCATAGAACTCCCACCGCCCAAAGCCACAATAAAATCGACGGCATTTTGGTGGGCAAATTCGGTCGCCTCGCTGATGAGGCGGCTGTCGGGGTTTTCACGAACTTCAGAGAAAAGGAAGATCTCCAGACCACATTCCCGGAGCAAACCCATCGCCCGCGCGGGATGCCCCGTGGCAACGACGCCGGGATCCGTTACAAGCATGACCCTGCTGCCGGAAAACTCTCGAACCAGCATCCCAACCTTTGACAACGAACCCCGCCCACAGATGACCCGAGTTCGAGGTTGGAAATCGAATGGGGAGAAACTAGAGGGATGCTTCGGCAAATGCCCGCTGCCTATAAAGGTGGCTGAAAAGGTTTCCTTCATGCGGCTGGTCCCATGATAGCTTAACTGTGGAGATTGGCCCGATATTCAAGCGTTCCACTAGCTTACTGTCGAGAAGTTGTTGGGTGAACTCCGGATCACCCGTGATAGCGGAAACCACTAGACTTGGGCCAATTCGAGCAAGCATTTCCTCTTGCGGGCATTGGATAATGCTAACATACGGGAAAAGGAATTCCTTG
This sequence comes from Gemmataceae bacterium, assembly GCA_009691815.1. Classification (GTDB taxonomy): domain Bacteria; phylum Planctomycetota; class Planctomycetia; order Gemmatales; family Gemmataceae; genus SYLG01. Next base: position 4,321 of record SIAL01000014.1, read on the forward strand.
TTAGCCAGTGGATGTTCGGGAGAATCGCAAAGCACCACGCTGGGTAAAAGCCATGCGCATCGCCCCTCTTTGTGAACCCGGGGCGTGCCCCGAATTCGCTGGCAAACATCTTCTGCACCGGGGGTGGCCAACAGCCCGTCGATCATACCCGAAATGCGATCCGCCACATCGGGATTGGCAAAGGCGGAAACCTCAGCCTCGGTATTATCCCAAGCCCGAGCCTGAATTCGAGCGAGTCGGCTTCCAAGGGCCTCGGCCAGTTCCCTGGCGTGACTATGGGTATAAATGGCAGAAGCATTGATGCAAGACCGCCCCCCATTGGCCGCGACCGATTCCACCAACAGGTCTAGGTATCGTTCAAAGTGAGCGGAAGTATCCGCCCCCAAAAGCACTTTGCTGTATCCGGGTCCGTGAATTTCAACGCGATGATCCGCTTTGTAAGGATCGGTTGTGGTAGAGTCGCCAAAAAGGAGGCTCCTTTGACAGCCGCGCAAAATGTCCGCCGCCCCGGCGTGATCGGTAGGCAAAAAATTGAGCGCGGAAGCGGGGATTTTGGCCTTTTTCAGGGCCATAAGAAGCCTAAAAGGGGTCCAAGGCTCTTCGCGGCCAGGCTTGATTACCAAAGGGATCTTCAGGGCGATCGCAGGCACCCAAAGGGAATGAACCCCGGGACTGTTACTGGGAAGGATCGCCCCAAGGGCATCCGTGGTTGGGTAAAAACAGAGGGTCCGACCATCCTGTTTGCCGTGACCTTTGTCTAGGATGGAAAGGTCCATACCCCGAGTAAGCCCGGCAAGGATTTCATCCATGTTCCCCATCACATAGCCAACCTTTGCGGCATTGCGACGGCAAAAAACCATGGGACTGCCGGTGGTTGACGAAAGCATTCGGATATAGTCATCAAACGATTGTGAAGAATCACCACAATCAAGGGTGTCCTCGAGGAAGATTTTGGCAGCCTCCTTCACCCGGGCAAGGAGCTCCTTCATCGGGATCGCGGCCAGCTCTCGCCGGGCATTGGCCATTTGCGAAATATCTCGCATGATTTGGCTGCCAGTAACTTGACTTACCTCGGCTACCGGCTCCCCGGTCACATGATGGACCAGAGTTGTCTTTGACAAACTTTCGTAGGGTTTACCCAAACGAAGCGAAGGGATACGAATCATAGCTGTTTCCGTGGAATGGTTTGGTTTGCCTTGGACTTAGTAAACACCAACAATAGTGGTAGCGGCCAATTCGCTAAAGGTGCGAACCCCACTTACGCCGTCCCAAGGGTACCGTTCATAGGGCAATTCACGCTCGCCTTCGTCCCTTTCCGGAAATCGGGGGACAAAAAACTCGCGCGTAAGAGTGGTCAACAAAACACGACCCGTTTGGCCGTATTCCACCTTCTTGGAATAGTCCTTTGGCTCAACCACTTCGGTGGCGGCCCGAGGTTGCGGCGCATAATAGGTGATTTTAAATCCATCATGGGGACCAATGGGGCGGGAACAGGCCAGTCCCATTAGGGTATTGCCGTAGGTTGGGGTCATATAAACCTCACCCGAGTCAAGCATTTCCTCGTAGGCCTCACGGGTGAACTGTGGGGTGAATTCGGTCCCGCCGGAAAAAATACCGGTAATCCCCGCGGCCTTGATACTTCGGAGGCCCCCTACGGGAACCTTTCGTCCAAACGAGCGAAACTTGTCTTCCAACTTGCCCGAGCGAAGCGCCTCGTCCAACGCCGCCAATAATTTGGGCGTGGTAAACATACACTTGATGTCGTGCCCCCCGGCCAGGATGGCGAGTGCCTGATCGATAGCATGTTCTTTGTAGAGATTTGCCATCTCAATCTGACGCATTTTGATCAGCTTGACCACCCAACGAGGATCAAGGTCGATGGAGAAACACATACCGCCGCGATGTTGGGCCAAGTGTTCAATGGCCAGACGAAGGCGCCTGGGGCCCGATGGCCCGAGCATGAGCCAATTGGAGCCCTTGGGAAAATGTTGATCGGGAAGGGTTTCCGACATCATTTCATAATCAATTCGATAGTCATCCAAAACGATGCGTGACTTGGGTAGCCCTGTGGTACCACCTGTTTCGAAAACATAAACCGGATTGCCTTCTAGGCCCCTTGGAACCCAGCGCTCAACCGGTCCACCCCGAAGCCACTCATCCTCAAAGGTTCCAAACAAATGGAGATCCTCCAAGGATTGAACATCCTTGGTCGGATTGAACTTGTAGGACTTTGCTTTTTCGAGCCAGAAAGGGGTCCCCGTATCGGGGCTAAAATGCCAAGCAACCGTTTCCCGGACATGCTGGTCAAGCTGTTCCTTGGCAAGCTTGACCTTGGATTCCAGAGTTACTTTGGGATCAAACCATTGGGCGGGTGAAAAATAATCATTAAACCCAATGTTTCGTTCGTATTTGCTCACAACCTGAATCCTCACTGTTTGGAAAATGGGAAAAGCCCGTCGGGATTACTTTGCCCGAATAGCGTAAAGCGTTGTCCCGTTTTGAATGTAAAGGGTGTTGCCGTCTACCGTTGGACCTGCCTTGATCGACTGTTCCATATCGATTTTTGGGAGTTCATTTTTTTCCTTGCCATGGGCAAAAAGGTAAACATCGCCGGAATCTGTCCCCATAAAAACTTTGCCATCCGCCACCACCGGCGAGGCCCAGGTTCCGTCTTTGAGATCATGATCCCAATATTTCTTGCCCGTTTTGGCATCGAGGCAGTGAAGAAAGCCGTCCATTTCCGCCGCATAAACCAAACCATCCGCAATGGCGACGGTGCTTAGGGTCCGGCCATAGTGGACTTCGCGCCCCTCTTCCGGTTTGGGTTCGACCTTTCCGCCAAGGTGCCACACAAGGCCCGAGGAATCATTGGCCCCGCCTAGTTTGAAATTGTCTTGTGTGGGGGTTAAATCTGTGTATTCACCGGGTTTGGCCTTGGAAGGGTCGATACAAAAAAGGTGACCGACTCCCGGCCCATCATCAGGATTGTTGCCTGTACCGATATAAATAAGCCCATCATGGAAAACCGGGTTTACCATGAAATAGGATTTTTCCCCGCGACCCCCGGGCTTGAACTCCGCCTTTTTTGGATTGCCGTTAAAGCTCCAAAGTTTTTTCCCGGTCTTGGCGTCGAAGCCATAAAGAATTCCATCTCCCCCGGGAAAGGCAACCTGCCACGAATCTTTGAGTTGATAAGCGCAAGGACTACCCCATTGGCCTTCCATGATAGCCTCCCCCGGGGAAGCATCTTGCCAAACTACCTTGCCCGTGTTTTTGTTTACCGCGATAAAGCTGGGAGCCTTTGGGTGGGGTACCTTGTGTGTGCCATGGTCAACCCCATTTCCAGTAAGCACATAAACCAAGTCGCCCACCACAACCGGAGAAGACATCGCCAAAAAGCAGGGAAATACTTCAAGGTCTTTAATCATGTCCAAAGTCCATAGGACTTTGCCCTTGGCGCCCTCCCCCACGGTCGAAAGGCAAACAAGCTCGGCCCGATTGGAGACATAAAAAAGTTTGTCACCTTCCACCGTAGGACTACTGGCTATGCCTTGCTTGGCCCAATCATTGAGGTCGGGATCCGGCAACTTGTCGTGAACATTTTGCCAAAGAAACTTTCCTGTGGCGGCGTCAAAAGCGTACAGGATTCCCTTGTCTCCGGTGATGGCCGGATCCTTGGGACGCTCGTTGTTGGACCCGATAAAAATCTTGCCCCCGGCAACCACAACCGCCCCGTAGGTGGTCGTGCCCAGTTCCGTACTCCAAAGGATGTTTTTTTGGGCGCCCTTTTTTATCGACCAAGCCTGAGGGATTCCCTTGGCATTGGGATTGGCCATATTCCGGGCTGGACTACCGCCAAGCATCGGCCAGTCGGCTTGGCAAAAACTGGTTACCGAAAAACTACTCAATACCAGAGCCGCCCAAAAACGATGCTTCATATGTTAAGCTCCCAAAACCAAGTTCTAGCCTACTTGGCCCCAATGCTGACCAATCGGCAAGGATTTTCGGTGATCATCAAAAGATTGCCGTTGATCGCCACCGGGGTGGCGCGAATCTTGCACTTCATGTTGATGGTTTTGAGAATCTTCTTCGTCTTGCCGTGGGCAAAAATGTGCATCTTGCCCGACTCGTTGCCAATATAGATTTTGCCGTCCACCCAAAGAGTACTCGACCAAGTATCCGCACCCATGTCGTGGTCCCAATATTTCTTTCCCGTTTTGGCATCGAGGCAATGAACCCAACCGTCATACTCGGCGGTGTAAAGCAGGCCCTCGTGGACCGCGCAAGTACTCATGGTGCGTCCATAAAAGTAATTGCGCTCGTAATCCTCGCCTGCTTGGCCCCCATAATGCCAAACTAGGCCGCTATTCGCGTTTACTGGGTCTTTGGGATCAAACTTTTCATCTTTGGGAGAGAGATCTTTATCGGCCCCGGGCTCTTTGGAAATGTCAATACACCAGAGATGGCCAACACCTTTGTCGTGTTCCGGGTCCTGTCCCACGCCAATATAAAGCAAGCCATCGGCCACCACGGGCGTGGACACAAAATCATTTCGGGTTCCTTCCCCGCCCAGTTTGTAAAAGGACTTTTTGGGATTACAGTCAAATTTCCACAATAGCTCCCCGGTTTGGGGTTTGAATGCATAAACCCAGCCATCACCACCCGGGAAAATGATCATCGCTTTGCCGTTGGCCTCGGCGAAAACCGGGTTGGACCACTGGCCGTGCATCAACAACTTGCCCTGATCAACTAGCTTTTTGATGTCCACCGCGTTGCCGAGGGTTTTGCGGGCCTCGACCAAACTGGCGGACGGAAGATTGCTGGACCACAATACCTTGCCGGTGTTTTTATCCACGGCCAAGAAACTGGGCGCTCCCGGTTGGGGGATGTTGATGTGCCCCTCGTCCACCCCGTTTGAGGTTTCCAGAAAAATGGTGTCCCCAAGGATCAGCGGAGAACAGGTGGCAAGATTGTGAGGAAAGACATTAAGTTCTTTGATCATGTCCAAACGCCACAAAATATCCGCGTCCCCGGGGGAGGTATATTTCTCGTCGGTAACACCTTGGTTGCCGTTTTTGAGCCCATTTACATCCGCGCAAATGACCTCACAGCGGTTAGAAACATAATAGAGTTTATCCCCCTCAATCACAGGACTGGAACAGATGCCTTCCCGAGGCCAATCGTTGACTCGGCCAGCGGGTAGTTTGTCATGGACCGCTTGCCAAAGGAGTTGACCGGTTGCCTCATCAAGGCACATAAGGATGCCTTTGTCGCCGGTAATCTTTGGATCGCGCGGCTTGTCATTGTTGGTGCCAATGAAGATTTTGCCTCCGGAAATCACCGGCCCCCCATAGGCTTTGGAACCAAGTTCCACCGACCAGTCAATGTTCTGTTCCTTTCCTGCCTCAACCGACCATTCAGTGGGTACATTTTTCTCAACAAGGTTGACCAGGTTTCGGGAAAGTGTGCCCCCAAACATGGGCCAATTGCGCACAAGGTCCCTGCGGACCAGAGGCTTTGCGGCCGGGGTGTTCACGGCCAACGAGGCATCGTTTCCCCAAAACACCCAGCCTAGTGTTCCACCGAAAACAATCGTCGTTACCGTTGCCAAGAGACCATTCTTTTTGGGTTGACTTTTGTGCATGATATTCTCCTTTTTCGATCGCTTAAATTATTGTTACTTGTTTGGATTTATTGTCACACGGTCATAGTAGATTTCGCAACCGGGTTGGTTGTCGAGGATTCCCGCGGCATAACCATAGATCGCCGCCGAACCGTTGGCGTTTACAATGGGGTCGGCAAACTCCACATTCCAGCCCTCCGGTTCCATCTGGTCTTTGGGCCAAGCTTTGCCCTTGGCAATGCCCTTGCCACCTTCGCCTACCTCAACCGTCAATTTGAGCCGATACCAAACTCCGGCCTTCCAAGGAAAACTGATGGTTTTGTCCACTCGGGGAAGGGCATCCCAGGAAACCAACCGCAATTGCTGGGTGTTTCCCGCCAGCATCAAAGTATACCGGTTCGCAACCACACCCATATCCGGGAGGTCGTCTCTTACCTTGGTTCCCATCACATCCGATTCAATCGTATACCCTGTGCTGGAAGGCGGATTGATGTAGGCATTAGCTCTGGCCACCAAGGGACTGGGATTGGTGTTCACTTTCTTAAGGACTTTTTTATCGTCCAGTTGAACGATCTCAAACTTGCCTTGACAGTTGACCCAGCCGCCCGGAGTGCGCTTCAACGGTATGTTTGCAAAATTGGGCGCATAGGGAAGTTTGGGAACCACCCTTACCCTGGCATATCCGCTTACCGTGCCAATGGTGGCAATCACCCGTCCAAACTGGGCGGGAGGTTGGCCTTTGACGGTAAGTTCCGTGGCCGATCCGTTGGTTGCCGAAAGGGTCGCGGCCAAAAGGGGAGGAGCCACGGGAGCGGGCGTCGGCCCGGCTTTGGTCGCGGCGGGCGGGGCGTTTCGAGGGGGAACCGGTGGCAAAAGCCCGGCCAATTCCCACTTCACCTCAACCGGCCCGATAAGCTGGCCCTTGGCATCGTATCCCCAAGCAGAAAGCTTGACCTTGTCCAAAGCTTCCACCATGATGTCCGCCGGGTAGACCTGAATATGGGTCACCTTGTCCGAGCTGGCCAAGATCGCGGGTTGTTCGGGCACCTTGCCAATTTTGGCTTCTTTTGTTTCCAAACAATAAAACTCGGTACCGGTCATGAAGTAGACACGGCCATAGGCAATTGCCGGGCTACCATTGATTTCGATGTCCTCGCCGCTGCCTGTTTTTCGGAAAAATTGGGCATGCAACCTCTCACAAGAATCGGGTCCCGGTTTTAGGATGTGGAACTTGCTGTTGACCTCGGCTAGGTAAATCTTGCCATCGGCCAAAACAGGAGAGCCTTTGGTGTTTTTGCCGTATTGGAAATCCCAATATTCCTTGCCTGTTTTACCGTCAAGGCAATGCAGGGTGCCGACATCGCCACAGATATAAAGTCGATCTTCATGAAAAATAGGCGAGGCAAACTTGGCCTTGATGCCATCTTTTTGCCAAACCAATTTGGGCTGCATGTTTTTTACTTGCGAGGCATCAAGGCATAGGACCGTCCCTTGGGTGCTGGCACCATCGTTTTCCTCGCCTTGGCCGATGTAGACCAAGTTGCCCGAAACCACGGGAGCACAATTGATCGAACCTGGGCCGAAGAGGTGGCTCCAGACCCTTTCGCCGGTGAACACCTTAAAAGCGTGTACCCCGCCATCCCCGCCCCCGGTGATCAAAAGACGCTGCCCATCGATCACAGCGACCACGGGCGTGGAGTAATAGGTGTCTCGGACGGCAAAGCCTGTGGAACTCCACCAAACAATTTGGCCGGAATTTTTGTGGATGGCAAGGAACCGATTGTTGCCAATGGCCTGTTCACCCCAGCTGGAATTGATTATGCCAAGGATGACCAGGTCGCCGTCGATGATTGGGCTGGTGACGCGGCCCCCGTAGCCACTAACCCGTCCAAATTCCTCGGTAAGGGATTTTTGCCAAACCACCTTGAGGTCTTTGTCGAAACAAAAAAGCAATCCTTGGGTGCCGTGGGCATAGATGTTACCCGTTTTGGGGTCGCCACAAACGGTGGTCCATCCCAGCCGAACGCTAACAATGTCGGTGTGAAACACATTAAAGCGATGCTCGGCCACAAATTTTCCGGTGTCGGCATCCAGACAAACCACCCTCTCCTGTTCATGGACCCCTTCGCCGTGACGGCCGATAAAATAGGCCCGCCCATTTTGAATGATCGGGGTGGTGCGACTGCCATAGGGGGCTTTCCAACGGAGATTGTTCCCTTCGGTGGCGGGGTTTGGGGACCATTTTTCAGGAAGCCCGGTGTCGTAGGCCACCCCGTTTTGGGTTGGTCCGCGCCAATGGGACCACTGAGCCTCTAAGGCCTTAGATCCTAGGGTAAAAACCAAGAAAAGGACAAAACAATGACGGAGGGCCGGATAATGCAACACAAGGATCTCCCTAGGCATGGATTGGGCACCCGAGGAGTATGGCCCAACAGAATTAGTTTACGAACCAAAGCCCGTTACGGAAACCGTTAAAAGTCTCGAAAAATTGGCCCATTTGACCCGCTTGGCGCCACCTTGGTTCCACCCCAAAAAACGCAACAAAAGCGAAGTACTTACTTCCCTTTAAGGAGACAACCAAAATCAAAAAAGGAAAGCTTTTGAAGGAATTGAGCAATCAGGCGATGATCTGATCCACCACTTGCCCATGGACATCGGTCAGGCGAAAATCTCGTCCCGCATGACGAAAGGTAAGTTTTTCGTGATTCAAACCGAGCAAATGCAAAATGGTGGCGTGCATATCGTGGATGTGGACCCGGCCTTCCTTGGCAAAGAAGCCATACTCATCGGTGGCCCCGTGGGAAAATCCGCCCTTCACCCCGCCTCCTGCCAGCCACATGGTGAATCCATCCGGGTTATGATCCCGTCCATCTGCCGCCCCTTGGGCTGTCGGGGTTCTGCCAAATTCGCCCCCCCACCAAACCAGCGTATCTTCCAGCAAACCCCGTTGTTTCAAATCAGTTAAAAGGCCCGCAATCGGCAAGTCAACCTCGCTTGCGTTTTTGGTATGACCCTTTTTCAAATCGCCATGTTGATCCCATTGAACAAAAGCATCGCTATGGGAAACCTGCACAAAACGAACGCCCCGTTCCAAAAACCTGCGGGCTAAAAGACATTGCCTCCCAAAGTTTTCGGTAACCGAATCATTCAAACCATAGAGAGCCTTGGTCGCTTGGGATTCTCCGGAAAGGTCCTCGGCCAAAGGCATCTCGCCTTGCATACGAAACGCCAATTCAAAGGAGGCGATTCTCCCCTCCAGGGCCACATCGGTGCCGGTGGTTTCCAAAAATTGACGGTTTGCCCTTCTAAGAGAATCGAGCTGAAGCTTCTGCAAAGCGGGGGAAATCCGGTCGTTTTGCATAAACGGGACTTTGGCGTTTTTGGCGGGAATCGAGGCATTGCCAAGGGGGGTCCCTTGATAGGCGGCGGGAAGGAAAGCACTGCTCCAGTTGTTAACGCCGCCATGCGCAAGTGTGGGACAGATGGTTACAAACCCGGGTAGGGAGGAGTTTTCCGTACCCAAGCCATAATTGACCCAAGCGCCTAGCGACGGCCGGACAAAGGTATCACTTCCGGTATGTATTTTCAAAAGGGCCCCACCATGGGCCGCATTGGTTCCATGCAATCCATGCAAAAAACAGATATCGTCAACATGTTTTGCCGTATGGGGAAATAGCTCACTTACCTTGTGCCCACATTGTCCGTGGGGATGAAATTTCCAAGGAGACTTAAGGAGGTTTCCGGTGGGGGCAAACTGGATTTTTGGTTTGGTGTAAGGGAAGGGTTTGCCATTGTCCCGATCAAGCAACGGTTTATGCTCAAAGGTGTCCATGTGAGATGGTCCACCCTTCATAAAGAGGAAAATCATCCTCTTTGCTTTGGGTTCGAAATGGGGAATTTTCGGGGCAAGCGGATCCCCGGAAACAGTACGGGTTTGCCCGGACAACATCCCGGCGAGGGCGATGGATCCAAACCCAACCGCCGAATGTTTCAGGGCGTCTCTTCTCGATGGATAGCTCATGAATGATTCCGGGTTCACCTTTGTGTTACAAACTCATTGGAAGCAAGGATGACCTGACTTAACGCGGAAAGTGCCTGTTGGTTGGTTTGGGTTTGTTTCAACGCCTGTTCTAAAAACAATTCGCCAGAGGCCCTTTCGGCGGGTGTTGGTTTCCTTCCCAAAGCGGCTTCGTAAAGGTGGCCCAGTTGTTTTGAAACGCTAGGAGAAACCTGTGTTGCTTTTTTGGCGATTGCCCCCGCCGCGTCCATTACCAGGTTGGAATTCAGAAAGAACAGGGCCTGCGGAGCGATGGTGGTGTTGGCACGATCCCCATTGGCCACGGCGGCATCGGTACCATCAAAGAGCGAAAATACCTCATAAAGGTTGTTTCGCACCACTGGCAAATAAATGCTTCGTCTATTGGAGTCGTATTTGGTCAAATCCTTGGAAGTATGATCAAAGAAAAAGGCTCGGTTTTTCACCTGTAAAAGAGAGCCTCCCATGGTATTATCCAATTGCCCCGATACCGCCAAAAGGGCATCGCGGAGGACTTCTCCCTCAAAGCGCCTTGGCGTGAATCTTGCGTAGAGACTCCCGGTTGGGTCTTTCGTGGAAATTTCCGGGGTCAGGCGGGATTCCTGGCGGTAGGTTTTCGAAAACAGTATGACCCTATGCAGATCCTTGATTGACCACTTGTTTTGGATAAAATAATTAGCGAGCCAATCGAGCAATTCCGGGTGGGTAGGCTTGGCCCCAAGGAGGCCAAAATTGTCCACCGTGGAAACGATCCCCTGACCAAAGTGCCACCGCCAAACCCTGTTGACCATAACCCTTGCCGTAAGCGGGTTGGATTCCGAGGCGATCCACCGGGCCAGCTCGAGTCGCCCGCTGCTTTGGGTGGGAAAAGTGGGTTGCTTTTTAACGGTTAAAACCTCGGGAACCCCATGAGGCATTACCTTTCCCAACCGATCGGTATTCCCCCGTATGTGGATCGCCACCTCGGTAACTTTTCCCTCCGTTACCCCCATGGCGCTGGGAACTTCGGGCACGCTCTTTTCCAAGGCGGCAGCTTCGTCGCGCAATTTCTTTAGGTGGGTCTTTGCCGGTTCCAAAAGGAGCGCTTCGATCTCCTTTGGGGTAGGTTTTTTGTCCTTTGGCAGTTTGTTTGCCGTTATTAAGAGCGTTCCTTGAGCTTCCGTATAGGCATCTGTTTTTTTAGTCAGGGTCGCGACTTGGTCGGCATGGTCCTTGAGCCTTTTTATGTCTTTTTCATCGCCAATGGCGTTTTCATTCCACTTGGCAATCGTGATGAAACTCTCCATGGTCTTGGTGCTTTTGAATACGCCGGCAAGGGAGTAATATTCCCCGGTAAGGATCGGATCAAATTTGTGGTCATGGCAACGGGCACAGCCAAGGGTCATGCCAAGAATGGTTTTGCCCAAAGTATCGATCTGCTCATCAATGATGTCCATTTCCATTTTTTGTTTATCCACCTCGGCTAACACTTTTGGGCCAAGCGATAGGAATCCGGTGGCAATCAATCTCGAATGTTTGTCCGCTTTTTCCTCCGAGGGTAAAAGGTCGCCCGCGATTTGTTCGATTAAAAATTGATTGTAAGGCATATTTTTGTTGAAAGCCCCGACAACATAATCTCGATAGCGCCAAGCGTTGCCATGAGCCACATTTTCATCCAAACCGTTGGAATCCGCATAGCGAGCCACATCCAGCCAATGGCGTCCCCAGCGTTCCCCATAGGCGGGCGTGGCAAGGTAACGGTTGACCATGGCCTCATAGGCGGCGGAAGAGTTGTCTGATTGGTAGGCCTCGATTTCCGGCATCGTGGGAGGCAACCCCGTAAGGTCGAAGCAGACACGCCGAATCAGGGTGGATTTGTTTGCCTCGGGCGAAGGCTTCAATCCTGCTTTCTCGAGTTTTTCCAAAACGAGGGCATCTACCGGGTTTTGCACCCAACCGTTGTTTTTCACGGGCACAATGGCGGTCTTATTCACCGGTTGGAAGGACCAATGGAGGGAGTTGGTTCGAACGGTAGTCGTTGGTGGCGAAAAAACGGCCCCCAGTTTGATCCATAATTCCAAGTCAGCAATTTGTTGCGTGGTTAATGGGCCATCAGGGGGCATTTTCAATTCCCCTTGTCTTTTGACGGCTTGAATGAGAAGCGAAGTTTCGGGATGCAAGGGGACTACCGCTTTGCCCCGCTTGCCACCTTTGTGCAATGCAACGGAGGAGTCCAACCTCAACCCATTACGCGAGACCAAATCACCATGACATTTTTGGCACCGTTCGACAAACAGTGGGCGGATTTTCTTCTCAAAGTGTTCATCGGGAGGAGTTTGTCCCAAGGAAACACTTGTGAAAAAAAGGTAAACCGCGACTTGAGGGAAAAGCATAGGCATGGTGAATCATTTCCACAATTCAAAAGGCTGGTAGGTTAATTATCCTCAAATATTTCCATTAAGCAAGGCAAAACTTCCCTTTGCCGCTTCATTCCAAGGCAACCTTAGGTCTTTCCATTGCTTCAGAAGAAATGTGCACTTGCTCAGTTTTCTGGGCCAACGGCAATGCCATCGCGGATCCCCCCCCCTTTGATACAGACAAGGCTCGATAGATCGGGGCTGGTCCAGTTTCCCCCAGGACCGGTTTGCCATTTGAGAATTTCCGTGGACAATCCATCTGTATGCCCCACCTGAACAGGGGTCTTTTGTGTTTTTCCGTCAACAACCCGAAAACAGATAAGGTTTTCCCCTTGTTTGACCAAAGAAGAAGTAGGCAGGACCCAGCTTTCAGGCAAATTGCCTTGCAAGGTGGCATAGACATACATACCCGGACGCAGCCGTTCACCGGGGTTTGGAACATCGATTTCGGCCCTAAGTGTTCTTGTTCCGGGGTCAAGGGACCAGCTGGTCCGACTGATTTTCCCTTGAAGTTCAAAACCTCTGAGTGCTTGGACACGCAAATGAATTGGGGTGTTGGGTTGAACGAGGCCGGCATCTGCCTCAGGGACAAACACCACAAGGCGCAGTGGCTCGAATCGGGAAAGGGTGAAAAGGGGTTCTATTCGGCCCGGAGAAAGGAAGTCTCCTGTGTTAACCTTGCGTCTGGTAATGATGCCATCATACGGTGCCCGGATTTTGGTGTAACCCAACATCGCTTGAAGCCGTTTGGCTTCGGATTTGGCCACACCCACCATTGCTAAGGCCGCTTGAATACCAGCCTTGGCTTTCTCCCTATCCACTGCGGATTTTCTGGTATTGGCCTCGGCGGTAACCAATTTTGCCATCGATTCATCACGATTGGCCGAAGCACTTCGAAACTCGCCAAGAACCTGATCACGGGTTTGGGCATCGGCGATCCCGCGCTGGACAAGGCCTGCCACCCGGGCCGATTCAGATTCCCAACGATCCAATTGTGCCTGGGCACGGCGGACACCCGCCTTGGCCTCATTGACGAGTGCCTCCATGGAGGTAAACTGTGCCGCAGCAGAATCAAAGGTTTTCTCGGCAAGTACGACTTCCGTTTCAGCCAAGGTCACCTGGGCCAATTTTTGCTTGGCCTCCTCTTCCATTTCAGGGATGGAGACCTCCGCTAGGATTTCGCCTAGGGAAACACTAGCATTTACGGTTGCCAACGAACCAGAAACCGAAGGGACAAAAGGGGTTGAAGGTCCACGGACTCGTTGGCCGATGTCGGCATTCACCACGGAAACAAAACCCGGGATCTTGGCAAAGATTTGTGTTTCTTCAAACGGTTCAACGGTTCCTGGTTGATCTACTTTGCGGATCAACGATATCCGTTTAGGTGCCACGGTTTGAAAATCCAAAACAGGGGATTGGGCCGTAGGTCCTGAGTTTTTTTTGTTGGATTCCGGGGATTTTGGACCGCAGCCGACCAATAAACCCCCGAAAACGAAGCCAGCGATTCCTCGCCACGCAATCGATAGAATTGACCTCATGAACGACCTCCCCCTGATGTAGCAATGGTAGGGTTTTTCGGGTTTCCACCCAGATAATAACTCGACTCAGGATCCTCGGGATCAAGTGATTGGGATTTGGAATCCATTTTGTATGTCAACAAAGCAAACACCCCGGGAAGCAAAAAAATGGTTGCCATGGTCGAAGCAAGAAGCCCACCAATCACTGCCCTTGCCAAGGGTGCTGTCTGGTCCCCCCCTTCACCGAGTCCAAGGGCCATAGGAAACATCCCCGCAGTCATGGCAAGGCTTGTCATCAACACAGGACGAACTCGCCTTTGAAGTGCCTCCGCAGCGGCTATGGTACCCGTCTTGCCCCCACCCCAACAGGATTTTGCGAAGCTTACTAACAGGATGGCGTTGGCCATGGCAACCCCCAAAGCCATAATAGCCCCCATAAAGGATTGCAAATTAAGTGTTGAGCCTGTCAAAACCAAAGCAAGGAAAACACCCGAAACAGTTGCCGGGACCGAAGCAAGGCAAACAAACGCCATACGAAGGGACTGAAAAAAGGCGGTCAGCAATAGAATGATCGCCACAAGTGTCAGGAGAAATCCAAAACCCAGTCCACTAAGTAGCTCCTTCAAGGGGGGAATCTGGCCAAGGACTTCGACTTTTACACCGGGTGGAGGTTGGCCAACCTGTTTAAGCACGGAGTCGATTTGTGCGCTAATGGTGCCCAAATCAGCCCCTTCCACATTGGCGGTGATGCTAACGAGCCGCCTCATATTATAGCGATCAATCTGGCCCGGCATGGTGGATGCCTTGACTTCGGCAACATCCCGCAAAAGCACGGGAGAAACCTCATCCGCTTTGACGGGAACCGCTTCGATATCGCCACTTGATTTCATAAGTACCTGAGGAATCTCCACCTGAACCTGGTAGCCGATTCCCGAAGCAGGGTCCCTCCAAAAATTGGGGAGTGTAAAGCGGCTCGACGAAGTAGCCGCAACCAAAGACTTTGCAACCTGATCACTTGTTACACCCGATTGGGCGGCCCGTTCGCGATCGATTTTGACGGCCACTGTAGGGTATTCAAGAGATTGTCCGTACTGAATATCCTTCAAGTTGTCCAGGGTGGCAAGGGCCTCGCGGACTTTTGCCGCAAATGCCATGTTGTCGGCCATTTTTGACCCGCTCACCACCACCTCCACCGGGGTGGGAGACCCGAAACTCATGGTTTCGCTGACAATGTCAGCCGGTTCAAAGGATAGCCTCAATTTGTCGACGAGGGTATCAACCATGGCAGCAGATTCCCCTTTGGCGATCCATCGGTTTTTTAGCCAAAGTTTCAGATGGTTGGGTAACTTTTCACGAAGGGACTGTTTCAGCAGGGAAAGGCGTTTGGGCCCTGGTGCCAATGCCACACGCATTACACTTTCCTCCGGCCCCGACATCCATTGATACACACTATTGATCGGGTAGCTGGGGGGCACCACACCTAAATAACCGATCGAAAGGGCAATACCACCCTCCCCTGCTTCTTTGTTGATAAAATCAAGGGCCTCTCGTGTGAGTGCTTCGGTTTCCTCAATGCGTGTGCCATCCGGACCCCGCAATCGGAATTGAAAAATGCCTGCGTCAACGGCTGGAAAAAGGTCCATTCCCACTCTAGGTCCTAAAAAGCCTAAAAGGATTCCAACAAGGACAAGATACCCTGCTAAAAATGTCCAACGGTTACGAACGACGGCATCCGCCCAGGTCTTGGTCAACAAAGTTGGTCCTTGGCTATTAGTCAAGGGGGAAGCGGTTCGTTCCCTTAACAACCAAACCGCCAAAACCGGTACCAAGGTCGAGGAGAGCAAATAGCTGGCCAACATGGAAAAAATAACCGCCAAGGCAAGGGGCACGAACAGACCCCTTGCCGCACCTTGGAGGAACAAGGCAGGAGCAAAGGCCGCCATTATACATAAAAGGGCCAACAAACGAGGCACCGCGGTTTCCCGGTTACCACGAACGACAGCCTCCGCCACGCTTTTAGAGGATCTTTTTTGGGTGTGGATGTTTTCAAGCTCAACCGTGGCCTCATCCACTAGGATTCCCACGGCAAGAGATAGTCCCCCCAAAGTCATAAGGTTGATGGATTGCCCCAAAAGCCAAAGGCAAGCCACAGCTATCATCAATGCCAGCGGAATGTTCAGGACCACCACCGCCACAGAGCGCCAATCTCGCAGGAACAAAAGCACCATAAGCCCGACAAGAATCGCAGCCAGAATCCCTTCACCGACCAGACCATCAAGGGCACGCTGGACCCAGGGAGATTGGTCCATTTCGAAACTTACTGCGATGTCAGGCGGAAGGCTGTCTTGCATGGCGGGGATGGCTTCGCGCACCCCTTTGACCACCTCGAGTGTGGATGCGTCCGCCCGTTTTGTAACGAGAATGTAAACCGCCCGCCTGCCGTTCACAAGGGCAAATCCTGTGGCGATGTCGCTGGCATCCTCAATGAGGGGGGCGACATCGCGCAAATAAACCCCTTTGCGGACGGAAATATTTCCCAAATCCTTCGGGTCGCTTACCATCGCATTTGACGGAACCAACGGCATAAGCGTCGGCGTTCGGATGCTGCCTGACGGACTTATCGCATTGCCAGAAGCCAACGCCTTTACCAAATCATCCGGGCTCAGGTTGTACGATCGCAAACGGTCGGGGTCTGCACGCACAACAATCGTCCGCTGGTTGCCACCAAAAGGGGGCGGTGCTGAAACCCCGGGGATGGCGGCAAACATTGGGCGAACCTTGAAAAGGGCCTGATCCTGGATCTCTCCCAAGGTTTTCGTTTCACTCGAAAGAACCAGGCTGCCCACCGGCACCGAACCCGTATCAAAGCGCATGATGAAGGGGGGTACCGTGCCGGGGGGCATAAACGCCCGGCTTCGGTTGACATACCCTACCGTTTCCGCCATTCCCTGGGCCATGTCCGTGCCCGGGTGAAAAAAGAGCTTCATCAGGGAAACACCCTGGATGTTTTTTGACTCTACATGGTGGATCCCGTTGATGTAAAGGAAGTGATATTCATAAAAGTTGGCGATCAATCCCTCCATTTGCTGAGGGTCCATTCCGCCATAGGGCTGACAGACATACACCACGGGCAGGTTCAATGCGGGAAAGATGTCCGCCTTCATGCGGAGTGCCCCCAGAATACCCGTTGCCGCCATTCCAAGCACGATAACCAAAGTCGTGATCGGTCGCCTAAGGGCTACATTTACAGGATTCATGGTGCCATTTTCTTTCCACGAGTCTTAGTTTTTTTGTTGGTCCTTGGCTTGCTTGTTAAATCCTTTTTTAGGGGCAAAATCTATCGCCAAACTAGGAAAGGCCGGGCAAAGGAGCCTCGCTTGGCGATTGGGCAAGGCTTTTGACCACCACCCCGGCCAAATCGCGAAATGCGGCCGCGGTCGCGGATTCGGGATGGGAGATTACCATCGGTTTGCCGTTGTCCCCCGCCCGAACCACCAAAGGATCAATGGGGATAGCCCCAAGGAAGGGAATCCCTGTCGCTTTGGCCAGTTTTTGCCCGCCTCCGTGGCCAAATATCTCATAGCGTTTGCCATCATCCCCGGCAAAATAGCTCATGTTTTCAATGATGCCCAACACCGGCACTCGCACTTCACGGAACATTTCCAGACCTTTTCGGGCATCAATAAGGCTGACTTCCTGAGGCGTGGTAACCACCACCGCGGCGGTAAGGGGTACCGACTGGGTAAGGGTCAATTGGGCATCACCGGTGCCGGGTGGAAGATCAACCACCATGTAATCCAAGTCACCCCAATTCATGTCGGAAAGGAATTGGGTGAGGGCTTTGTGAATCATGGGCCCGCGCCAAATAACGGGTTTTTCCGGGGGAACAAGGAACCCCATGGACATAAGTTTGATGCCATACCGTTCTAGGGGTAACGGGGTTGTGGCCTGATCCACCTGGCCCTGAACCCCCATCATAAGCGGAATGCTTGGGCCGTAAATGTCGGCGTCCAAAAGGCCCACCTTGAAACCCATACCGCTAAGGGCAAGGGCAAGGTTGCTTGATACGGTGGACTTGCCAACCCCTCCCTTGCCGCTGGCAACGGCAACGATGTTTTTCATATGGGGAAGGGAAAGCTTGGGTAATCCGCCGGGTTGCATGGGCCACTTTCAAAGGGAAAAAACAATCTCAAGAGAGTTTTAGGTGAGGGGCAAGGAATTGCTATCCCGGTTTGCCGGGGAGGCAATTGGGGCATTGACAAAGGGAGCGGATGTAGTCCAGCCGAAAGATGCCCGTATTGTGACCATCCGCCCAGGTAATTCGATAGGCGTAGCGACCTACGGGGTCGATTTGGGTGACCTCTAGGGGGGCGATTTCGCTTGGTTTTAGGATGCGAAACGGATTCGGCGGTTTTTGTGCCTCTTCCTTGCAACCCGCGCAAGGGCAGGCGTTTCGGAGGCTTTTGTAAGGGTGCAGGGATTCGTGCCCATCGCTCCAATGGATGCGAATGAGGCCTGGCTCTTTTTGTAGTTTTGTGGGAAGAATATCATTCATGGTAAAATCAACGGTCATGGTAAAATCAACGGTCATGGTAAAATCAACGGTTTTCAAAGCAAACGCCCGGTCGGGGACCATTTGCCTAGAGGATTAGTGTAGGAATCTTGGTCGCTTCCCGGTCGAGATCCTTGAGGAAATCAGGGTGGGGAAGCCTCCCGGCCTTAAGCCACCGGGTGGCAACGGTCAGGACAATTCGGTTTACCGGGCAGAGTCT
>SIAL01000015.1 GCA_009691815.1 Gemmataceae bacterium
TGCTTGGTTGTAAAACGCTTAATCAAAACCCACTAGGGATCCAATCGCTTCCTTAGATCATAGATAGGTGGCGCGGCCTTAAGCAGGATATGGCCAACCATTCTTAGCCACGCAGGAATGTCTTCCGGCGCCCCGGGATCTGTGGCGATCACGCGGACCACCGCCCCGGGAGCCACCCCCCGTAACTTTTGTCTCAATTCAAGGACAAGGTCGCCACAGCCCATGTCACCAAAATCGTGAACCAACATTGGAGCATCGTTTTTTTTCTCATCCGTGCGTTCAAACGCCAACTCCGCCTCATCTGGAATTTCCGCCTCCTGCAATAGCCCGCTCAAAGGACAAGGAGTTTTACACCGGGCGGAATCCGCCTTGGCCCACGCCCGAAGGTAACAGTCCTTGCCGGCAAGCCACCTTGCAAGGTGATTTTTGGTGGCAACCAGATCACGACCCAGCCCCTTGGTGGCACAGTTCAAACAGCGGGGCAAGTCTTTGAGGCCAAGGGCCACCGCGCAAAGAACCCCATGATCGCAAAGGGGCTCCAAACAGTCCGGGCAAGAAGCGCCAACCCATCGGGCGAGAGCCTCTAAAAGCTGCCGTGACTCGCTGGTTTCCGCCATGGCAAAGGGTTCTTCATTCCCGGAGTTTGCAAAAAAAAAGCCGTACGGAAGAGCCGCACGGCTTGGAAAATTCAATGGTGCCCCGAGGGATTTTAGGCGTTTACGGGTGCCGTAACCTTGGGAGCGGGAACCGCCTTGGGAGCGATCAATTCAGGATTGATGAATTCAATGATGGCAAGTTCGCTGCCATCACCAATGCGGCGCCTGTGGATCTTTAGGATACGGGTGTAACCGCCGGGGTGCCCTACAAATTTGGGAGCCACCTCGTTGAAAAGTTTATTGTAAACATTGGGCCTGAGCCATGTTTTGGGGTTTTGCGCCGCTTCGGAATCAGAGTCGATACCGCGCGTGGACATTGGTCCCAAAACGGAAACGGCTTCGCGGCGAGCATGAAGGTCCCCAGGCCTTGCGATGGTGATCAATCGCTCGATAAACGGCCGCAATTCCTTGGCCTTGGCGACCGTGGTGGTGATCCGACCGTGCTCGATCAGGGCACAGGAGAGGTTTCGATTGAGGGCAAGCCGATGGGAAGAGTTCCGATTGAGCTTGCGACCGGCCTTTCGATGACGCATGATTAGATTCCTTGTCTATCCGTTAAGTCTTGTATTGTACCGTTTTGCCTAGCGCTTGTATTGGTCAGTTACCTAGCGATTGGAGGCGGGAAGCCTCATCCCCAAGTGCATGCCGCGCTCTGAAAGCTTGGCTTTGACTTCCTTAAGCGTGTTGTCGCCAAAGTTACGAACTTCGAGAAGTTCGTCTTCGCTTCGACTAACGAGGTCCCTCACCATGGTGATTCCCTCGGATTCGAGACAGTTCGTGGCGCGAACCGACAACTCAAGTTCCGCCAAACTCAACGCCAAGTGGCGCTCAAGGTCGGGATCGTCACTAATGTTGGTATCGATATCGGCACGATCATCGTAGCCAATTTCAGGCCCAAGGTCCGCGTATTGAACAAACGGGTTAAGGTGCTTGCGAAGGATCTTGGCGGCTTCCACAAGGGCGAATTGCGGCGCGATTGTGCCGTTGGTCCAGATCTCAAGGGCCAACTTGTCGTAGTTGGTCTTTTGACCGACTCGGGTCTCTTCAATTTCGTACTTGACCTTCACCACGGGGGAGAAACTCGAGTCGATTGGAATGGTGCCGATCTCGCGATCACCAATCACATTCTCTTCGGCGGTGTGGTACCCGCGACCGTTTTCCACCTTCATCTCAACAACGAAAGGAACATCGTCGGTAAGAGTGGCGATCACATGATCAGGGTTGATGATGCTCACGGTGGCATCGGCGATGATGTCGGAAGCCTTGACCACGCCCCGCTCATGCCGCTCGATGCGAATGGTTTTGGCGTATTCGGAAGTGCTCTTCACGACCAAACTTTTGATGTTCAAGATGATGTCGGTGACATCTTCCACAACACCGGGAATGGAGGTGACTTCGTGTTGGACACCCTGAATTTTGACCTGAGTGACCGCGCTACCCTCAAGACTTGAGAGGAGCACGCGGCGCAGGCTGTTGCCCACGGACACACCAAAGCCCCGTTCGAACGGCTCAACCGAAAACCTTCCATAGGTATCGGAAAGGGTCGAACGATCGGCGGAAAGACGATTGGGAAGTTCAAGACCACGCCAGCGAATACGCATGTGAAAAATTCTCCGATTGAAAAGGTTGCCTGTTGGGTTACTGCTTGGTTAACGGGAGCAAAGCTCGATGATGAGTTGCTCGCGGAGATCCTCAAGATTGGGATCAACATCGGATCTTCCAGGGTTTCGTGGCATAACGCCCGTAGGCGGTTCGCTTTCGTTGTTGGTGCGCTCAAGAAAAGCGGGAACGGGTCGACGGTCGTTTTCGGCCAGGCCGTTGCGAATCGCTTTGAGAGAGGTTTCGTGATTGCGCACGGTGACGACATCACCCACGCGAAGGATCAGGCTAGGTATGGTACAACGCTGAGCCCGCATGATGATGTGACCGTGAGCGATGAGCTGGCGGGCATTGGACCGACTGGAAGCCCAACCAAGGCGGTAAATCACATTGTCGAGTCGTCGTTCCATGAGCGACAAGAGGGCTTCGCCGGTGCTCTCTTTGGCGCGGGAGGCAATGTCGAAATAGCGGTCGAACTGCCTTTGCATAACGCCATAAAAGCGCCGAAGCTTTTGTTTTTCACGGAGACGGGTACCGTACTCCGAAAGCTTGCCACGCTTTTGGCCGTGCATACCCGGAGCGTAATTGCGTTTCTTAAGGGAACACTTGTCGCTTTCACAGCGGGTTCCCTTGAGGAACAACTTGCGGCCTTCCCGGCGGCAAAGTTTGCAAACAGAGTCGATGAATCTTGCCATGGTTCGCTTCTAAGCTTCCAATAAAAAGTGAGGTTGGGATCCTGAATAGGTATTAGACGCGGCGTCGCTTGGGGGGACGGCAACCGTTGTGCGGCAGCGGAGTCACATCCTCAATCGACCGAACGGTAAGACCGGACGCCTGTAGAGCGGTCACGGCGGATTCACGGCCCGAGCCGGGCCCCTGAACCATGACATCTATCTCCCGAACGCCGAACTTGCTCGCCTTTTCGGCGGCGACTTCGGCAGCGCGCTGGGCGGCAAAAGGGGTGCTTTTGCGGCTTCCCTTGAAACCAACACCACCGCCTGACGCAAAGCACAGGGTATCGCCCTGTTTGTCGGTGATGGTAACAATCGTATTGTTGAAAGTCGCCTTGATGTGCGCCACTCCGGCGCTGACATTGCGGCGAACCTTCTTCTTGCCCTTCTTCGACACCGTATAAGCCCCCTTCTTGAACCGCAATCGAGCGGTTCCGCCTTTGTATATCGGATCGGGGAAAAACCCCGAATCCCACTCTTATTTGTCCTTGACGCCCTTTTTGCCAGCCACCGTCTTGCGAGGTCCCTTGCGGGTCCGGGCGTTGGTCTTGGTGCGCTGGCCACGAACGGGCAAGCCGCGCCGATGCCTTGATCCACGGTAGGAACTGATCTCGCGCAACCTAGCAATGTTCTGCTGGATCTGACGGCGAAGAGGTCCCTCGACGGTGAAATCACGGTCGAGAATGCCCGCGATGCGGCTGATCTCATCGTCAGAAAGTTCCCGTGCCCGCCTTTGCGGATCCACCCGAGCTTCTTCGCAAAGCCTTAGGGAGGTCGTTGGACCAATCCCATAAATGTAACGCAGAGAAATGTGGGTGGGTTTATCGTTTGGAAGGTCCACACCCAAAATACGAGGCATCTTCAAAGCTCCTTTTCGGCTCGGCTAAAGACAGGCGATTAACCCTGACGCTGCTTGTGCCTGGGGTTTTCGCAAATAATCAAAAGCTTGCCGTGCCGCTTTACCAGCTTGCACTTCTCACAAATTCGTTTCACGCTCGAACGGACTTTCATGTTTCACCTCTCCCACCCTTTCCAAGCCTATTTGCCTTGAAAGGTTCGGGAACTTATTAGGATACCCTAAAATTCATGTTCCAGCAAGGGTTTTTCCGCCAGGACCCAGAATCCAGGTCTCTTCGCGGGCTGTTAACACATAGACTCCTTGCTCCATTAGGGCCACCGTATGCTCTACATGAACACTCGGAAGCCCATCCCGCGTCACCACCGTCCAGTGGTCTCGCAGGGTTTCGCAATGAAATCCCCCCATGTTCACCATCGGCTCCACCGCCAAAACAACTCCTGGCTCTAGCCTGAAGTCTGTTCGACTCATGGAGTTGTGCCAATAGTTGGGCACTTGGGGCGCCTCATGCATCGTCCGGCCGATTCCATGGCCCACATACTGGGTCACCATGGTGAACCCGGCGCGCTTGGCTTTCGCCTGCATCGCCTGGGCCACTTCCGACCAACAACCGGCATGGACCATCTCTTCCATAGCCAGCTGTAAAATTTCTTCGCCTTCCCGGATCAACCTCGCCTTTTCTGGCGAAATCTCCCCCACGGGTAGGCTCACTGCCGCGTCCGCGCACCAGCCGTCCACGGAACAGGCGGTGTCAATCTTGACCACCTCGCCCTCGGCAAGGACCCGGTGGCCCGGAATCCCGTGAACCACCTGCTCGTTTACTGAGATGCAGGTCACCGCCGGAAAAGGAACCCTTCCAGGATATCCCTTGAACAGGCTGATAGCCTTTTCCCGCAGGTAAAGGTCTTCCACCGCCTGATCAATTTCCATCGTCTTGACACCGGGGCGAACCATTTCGCGGCAGAGATCAAGGGCTCGAGCAACAACCTTGCCCGCCACTCGCATCATCTCCACATCCCGGACCGTCTTCAGCTGCTTGACTCGGTTCGCGCTTCCCGTTGTCCTAGCCAAGGTCACTCCGCCTTTACTTCCCCACTGATTCATTTATCAGCTGCTTCTTGCGTATCAGCTGCTTCTTGCGTATCGGTCGCTTCTCGGGCTTTTTCAATGGCCCCAAAAACGCCCTTCACTTCCCCGTTTCCTTCGATCCGGACAAAGTTCCGTTGATCGCGGTAATAAGGAATCATCCTTTCGGTATCCTTGTGGTAGACCACCAACCGAGCCTTAACGGTCTCGGCTGAATCGTCCGCCCTCTGGACCAAGGCCGTCCCGCAATCATTGCAAACCCCCGCCACTATGGGGGGATTGTTATGCGCGTGATAGGTCGCCTTGCAGCCCAACTTGGGACAGCTCCAGCGCCTACAGACCCGCTTGACGATGTCGCCATCCGGCACATCAATCAAAATCGCAAGGTCGAGCTTCATGCCGACCTGAGCCAAGATCCCGTCGAACGCTTGAGCCTGAGCCAAGGTTCTAGGGTAACCGTCCATTACGAACGACTTGGGGCGGTCTTCGCGGGCGAACCGTTCCGAGATCAGGTCGTTAACCAGATCGTCCGGAACTAGGTTCCCCCTGTCGACAAACGGTTTTGCCCGCAAGCCAACCGGAGTCTGCCACCGCATCGCCTCACGCAAAAGGTCACCCGTGCCGATATGCTCCCATCCATGCTTTTTGCATAGGAGCTTGGCCTGTGTTCCCTTCCCGCAACCGGGTGGTCCCAACAGCAGGATTCGCATTGCGTCTTGTTCCCGGAAAACCGCCTGTGGTGAAAGCCACAGCCCAGCCTTGTCGCCAAGGCCGAAGCAACTTGAAAAACGGGCCTAGTCTTCAGTCAACCCGGGGTAGTTTCGCATGACCAAGTGACTATTGACCTTTTGGACCAAATCCAAGGCAACGCTAACCACGATGAGCAAGCTAGTACCACCATAAAACTGGGCCACCTCTTGGGAGACTTCCATCGTGGAAGTAACCATTGTCGGAATTACCGCGATGATCGCCAAAAAGGCGGCACCCACATAGGTCAGGCGTAGCATGACCTTTTCCAGATAATCGGCGGTGCGCTTGCCTGGACGGTATCCAGGAATAAAGCTACCGTGATCACGAAGGTTGTTGGCCACATCCTTTGGATTAAAGATAATCGCTGTCCAGAAATAGCAAAACACATAAATCAGCACGACAAAGGTAATCGTGTAGACCCAGCCTTGCCTTTCAAAAACATTGGCAACCGTTCGCAAAAAGTCCGATCCCGTGGCATTGGCCATCGCGGAAAAGACAAAGTAGGGGAGGATCAACAGACTGCTGGCAAAGATCACAGGCATAACACCTGCCTGATTGACTTTTAGGGGCAAGTACTGTTTGGTTCCACCATACACCCTGCGACCGCGAACATGTCGGGCCGACTGGGTCGGGATGCGCCTTTGCGCCTTGGTCATCGCGACCACTGCCATGATTACGATGATGAAAAGCCCCATCAGGACGATGAGTTTTTCAAAGGACATATCGGCGCCACCACTACCACCCAAGGTAAGAACGGACTCCTTGAGTTTCCACACTCCGCCGGTCTGTTCAAAAAGCAGGGAGACCGTCGCTGCGGGAAGGCGAGCGACAATACCGGCCATGATGATGATGCTAATGCCGTTACCTATGCCGTATTCGTCGATCTGCTCTCCCATCCACATGAGAAAGAGTGTTCCTATAACCATGGTCAAGACCATGGAAAAGTACCAAAAGAAGCCGGAATACCCCGCCAGACCAAGGCCTTGGCCCTGAACCGGGTCGGTCATGAAGTTTACATACATAATCGCCTGAAACAAGCAGATCGGCACGGTGGCAAGGCGGGTATAATTGTTAAGGATCTTTCGGCCGGCCTCACCCTCTTTTTGAAGGCGTTCAATAGCGGGAACCATGGCTCCCAGCAACTGAAAGATAATGCTGGCCGAGATGTAGGGCATGATGCCTAAACCAAATACGGTCGCATTGCTCAGGTTTCCACCGGAGAACATCGACACATAGCTGAAAATACTGTTGAGGCCGCCGCCACCAAGATTTTTGCTGAGGAGGTCTTGGTCAATGAAGGGAAGGGGGATGCTGTATCCAACCCGATAAATCGCCAAGAACATCAGGGTAATGGAAATTTTCCAGCGCAATTCCGGGATGCGAAAGATGTTGATCAGGTTGGACATGCTCGCTTCCTGGCTGGCTTGAAACCGGACCTTTTATGCGGAAATTGGAACACCAAAAACACACGCGCTATCTTGTACCAAAAGACTTTGGGCCAGAAACCAAGTGACCCCGAGAACCGCTATTGGTAACCCGGGGCGTCGGTTTGGCTTATTTGCCCTTGGACTTTTTGGGTGGTTTGGCAATCATCTTATTGCGAACGGGTTTAGGGGCGGGAGGAATGATTTCCACCGTGCCACCCGCGGCAATGATTTTTTCGGTTGCGGATTTGGTGACATGGTGTACACGAACGGAAATCTTTTTGGTGATTTCCCCTTCGCCTAGGATGCGAATGCCATCCGCGGGACCACGGGCCAAGCCCACCGCTTTAAGCGACGCTTGGTCAACCACCGAACCTTCGGCAAAGTTGACATCAATATCGCCAATGTTCACAACCAAAAAGTCTTTGTCCCAAGATCCATTAGAAAAACCCCTTTTGGGGATTCTTCGGAACAAGGGCATCTGTCCACCTTCAAAGAAGAATCGGGGGAACCGAGCACCAGCTGAGGCGTATTGGCCTTTGGAACCACGACCTGCTGTTTTGCCATGGCCCGAACCGATGCCACGACCAACGCGCTTGAGTTTCTTGTGGGTGACAATGCCTTGATTGATATCGCTGATATTCATTAGAGGGTTACTCCACGCAAACGAGCCACATCTTCACGGGTCCGAAGTTCATGAAGCCCGGCGAGGGTTGCCCGAACAAGGTTCATGGAATTGGTGCTACCATGGGTTTTGGTCAAAATGTTACGAACGCCGGCAAGTTCAAGAACCGCACGAACGCTGGGACCGGCTTTTACGCCCGTACCGGGGCCGGCAGGAACCATGATTACTTTGCTGGCGCCAAACTTGCCAACCACACGGTGGGGAATCGTATCGCCCTTAAGGCTAACGCGAACGCTGCGGCGCAGACCATTCTCGGCATCCTTGGTGGCTTTTTCCACGGCGGGGGGAACTTCGTTGGCTTTGGAATAGCCCAAGGAAACCTTCCCCTTTTTGTCTCCAACAACCACCAGGGCGTTGAAAGTAAAGCGGCGGCCACCTTTTACCGTCGCCGAGCAGCGACGAATCTTGATAACGCGATCCTCGGTACCGGAATCCGAATTATCTCTACGCTCTCGGTCACGCTCACGCGCCATAACCTAATCTCCCAAAAAGATGCCATCGTCCCCGATCCTGTCCAAAAAGGTCTGGACCGGGTTTGTGTCTGAATCTAGAACTTGAGGCCGCCCGCCCGCGCCGCATCGGCCAAAGCCTTAATACGGCCATGGTAGCGATAGTGACCACGGTCAAAGCACACCAGCAAGATGCCTTTTTCCACGGCGACCTTGGCCAAGGCTGTTCCGACCCCTTGGGCCGCTTGAACATTGCCACCATATACCGAGCCATCCGCGCCAGCCTTTGAACTCGCCGAGGCCAGCGTTTCGCCAGCATCGTCGTTGATCAATTGGGCGTAAATGTGCTTGGAACTGCGAAACACGCTCAAGCGGGGACGATCCGCGGTGCCGCGAACGATCCGACGGACATGGTTCCGCCTGCGAACTTGCTTCTTTTGCTTATGCTTGTGGGTATTCATCTTCCTTAGTCTCCTGCCGGCCACAGTCCTCACCGTAACCAGCCACAATGTATTCTTCGTCAAGCCCGTTTCATTCGGGCCCGTATTAACTTGCCTTGGACTTGCCTTCCTTGCGGCGAACAACTTCGTTGTCGTATCGGATACCCTTGCCCTGATAGGGTTCGGAAGGTTGGGCCGCACGGATATTAGCCGCATATTGGCCAACTTGTTGCTTGTCCGCTCCGCGAACCACAACCGCCGTCACCTTATCGACATCCTTTTTACCTTCCATCCGGTAGTCCATCTGGGTCACTTCGACCGACACACCCGTAGGAGCGACAACCTCGATGGCGTTGGCATAACCCAACTTCAGGATCACCTTTTGTTTGTTCTTCTTGTCGATCTCGGCCTTATAACCAAGGCCGATCACCACCAATTTGCGCTCGTAACCTTTGGTGACGCCTTCGACCATATTGGCCAAAAGAGTCCGAGTCAAACCGTGAACCGACCGGCTCAGACGGTCTTCTTCGGGTCGCTCCACCAAAATGTTTCGAGCCGCGCTGTCGTAGCTAACCTTCACCCTGGCATGGGGAGAAAGACTTAACTCGCCTTTGGGGCCCTTTACGCTGACCTTGCTATCACCGAGGGTTACATTCACACCCTGGGGCACGGCAATCGGTTGTTTTCCAATACGAGACACCTTATCGTCCTCCTACCCAATGTCCGAACGAGCAACTTATTGTACTCTTCCCGGTCCCTTCTAAAGGACATGGGAAAAGTATTGTCGCGTTGTTGATTAATAAACGGTACAGAGCAGTTCCCCGCCCACTTTCCGAGTTCGCGCTTGGCGATCACTCAGAACACCGCAGCTTGTTGTCAGAATACCGATACCCAATCCACCCAAGACCGGTTTAAGCTCTGTGCTGCGCACATAATGCCTTTGACCGGGCTTGCTAATGCGACGGATATTGCGAATGACTTTTTCGCCTTCGGGGCCATACTTTAGGTGAACCCGTAAAATCACTCCGGCCTTGGAAAGATCCGTTTCGGCGACAAGGTGGCTAGCACCATGTTCGTCTAATTGGGTCATACCAACCTGAAAATCGACAATGAATCCTTCCTCACGGAGGACTCTTGCCACTTCGGCCTTGAGAGTGGTGGCGGGCATGTCCACAGTGGGACGCTCGATCCGGTTCGCGTTGCGGATTCGCGTAAGCATATCCGCCAAAGGGTCTGTCATCATGGTGTGTTCACTCCGTGGCTGGGTATTACCAGCTCGCCTTCATAAGTCCGGGGATTATCCCCTCGTGTGCCATGTTCCTAAAGCAAATGCGGCAAATGCCGAACTTGCGGTATACTCCGCGGGGCCGACCACACAAACGGCAACGAAGCCGAAGGCGGATCCTATCGCGAGGTTCCAATTTTACTTTGTCCGGCTCCCTTCGCCACGCATCTAGCTTGGCGATTTGTAATTGGAAGCGGCTCATCTTACCTGATGTTGCCATGGTCTATTCGTCCCTTTGGAAACTTGTTACTAGTCCCGGTTTAGTTTTCGCGGAAAGGCATTCCAAACGCCCGAAGCAGTTCCCTTGCTTCCCCGTCGTTTTTCGCCGAGGTGACAAAGGTGATGTCCATGCCCTGTGAAAAGTTCATCTTGTCGGGATCAACTTCGGGAAACACGCTTTGTTCGGCCAGGCCCATGCTGTAATTGCCGGTGCCATCAAAGCTCTTGATGCTAATTCCCCGAAAGTCACGAATACGAGGAAGGGCAACGCTGATCAAGCGATCCATGAATTCGTACATAAGGCGACCCCGTAGGGTAACCCTTGCTCCAATTTCATTGTTCTCACGAAGGCGAAAACCGCTCACCGCAACTTTGGCCTTACGGATTTGGGCCCGCTGACCGGCAATCATTCCCAACTGATCGGCCGCTTCTTTCATCCGGTTTTTGTCGGTGAGAGCCTTGCCAACGCCCATGTTGATAACGATTTTTTGCAACTTTGGGATACTGTTGACATTGGTCCGGCCCAATTTCTCCTTTAGGCCGCTAACAATCTCTGTTTTGTATTTTTCCAACAACCGCGCCATGTCACACCTCTAAAACTTCTTTGAATTATGTCCCGTAAAAGATCCTTTTATCCCTGGATCCTTACCGCTTTGGGTCGGGCAATTAACCTTAGATGACCGGTACATTTCTTGCACGCAAGAAACTTGGATCCGTCTTGGTCGATCTTTATCGCGGTGCGCACACCCCGTCGGCAGCTTGGACAAAACAGCAACACATTGCTCTGTTGAATGGGCATCTCCTTGGAGAGACGGCCACCCTGCATATTGCGCTTGCTGGGTCGAACATGCTTGTAAACCCGGTTGACACCCTCAACCACCACTTTGTCCTTGGAGGGAAGTGTACGCAGCACCCGGCGGGACTTGGTCAAGTCCGCGTCGTTGCCGGTAATCACCGCAACCAAGTCGTTTTTGCGAATCTTCATCAGAACTCACTCCCGAAAGTCCCGCTTATCGTTAGGCGGGACCACTGTACTATACTCGCCTTTCCCTAGGAAAAGCGGATGCTATATCACTTCCTCGGCGAGGTTGGTGATTTTTGCGAATTTCTTGTCCCTAAGTTCCCGGGCAACCGCGCCAAAAATGCGGGTTCCACGGGGATTGTCTTCTTTGTCAATGATGACCAAGGCGTTTCGATCGAAGCGGATATAAGTCCCATCATCACGACGGGTGGCTTTCCTAGTTCGAACAACAACGGCTCGGATTACATCTCCGGGCTTAACCTCACCGCCCGGATTGGCTTTTTTCACGCTGGCGATAATGACATCACCCACGCCGGCATAGCGACGCTGGTTGCCACCCAGCACCTTGATACACATACATTCCTTGCCGCCGCTGTTATCGGCCACATCAAGATAAGTGTACATTTGGATCATTGAGGCACCTTTGGTCTTCTAACTTTTCGGCTCGATCCACGATCCCCAAGGACCCGCGGTACTCGAACTCTGTTAACCTTGTTTCTGAAGCTATCCTCCAAAAGGAAAATAGCTTATTCGCTGTCCTAGCCCTTTGTTCCATCCGCCTTTAATACAATCCGAACCAATTCCCATCGTTTCGTTTTGGATAGAGGCCTGGATTCAACAATGTCCACCGTATCTCCACGATGGCATGTATTGTTTTCATCATGGATAATACAGATTGTTCGGCGATGAAGGATCTTGCCATATCGGGGATGCCTAACCATCCGGCCGATTTCGACCCGACGGGTTTTGTTCATCTTGTCACTGGTCACAACACCGGTGACCACACGCCTTGAGCCCACATCGATGGGTTGACTGACTTGCTCGGACATTCTTTACTTCCCCTTGCTCTTTTCAGAGGCGGTTTTAGCTGGTTTGGCTACGGTCTTGGCTTTAGCTCTAGAGCCTTTACCCTTGCCTTTGTTCTTGGGGGCTTCCTTAGCCCGCTTGATACCTTCTTCATGAAGGCGTTTAAGATCTTTGCGGCGAGCAACAGCGGCGAGGAACGCTTTATTTCGATCCTGAGCGGCGACTGTTTCGGCCTTTTCCTCTTCCGCGCGAACACTTACCAGTGCTTCTTCGCGCAGAATCGTTTTGACCCGGGCGATGTCCTTGCGGGCTTCGCGGATCTGTCCAACAGACTGGAGTCGTTCGGTGGCCGCTTGAATACGAAGCTGAACTACCTGTTTGGACAGATCGGAAAGGGCCAGCGCCTTTTGGTCGCTGTTCATTGTCCTTATTTCCGAAGCCTTCATTACCTGCCTACCTTTCTCGATTTACGAGAACTCAAATTCCTTAGCCTACCGCCGGTAGCCGGGTTACAAACCGGCAACGAAACGGCATCTTGTACGCAACCTTGGCGAGCGCATCCCTAGCCGCAGCCTCGGGAACACCACCCAATTCAAAAAGGAGCATGCCTGGTTTGACCACGGCCGCCCAAAACTCCGGTTCGCCTTTTCCCTTACCCATACGGGTTTCCAAGGGGATACAGGTTACCGATTTATGCGGGAAAACCCGGATAAATAGCTTTCCCTCGCCGCGCGTGGCGTGACTTGCCGTAATACGGCCCGCCTCGATCACTTCCGCGGAAAGCCAACCACCATCAAGCGACTGAAGACCATACTCGCCGTAAGCAACAGTGTTGCCACGGGTCGCATTACCTTTTATTTTGCCGCGCTGGCTTTTTCGAAACTTTACTCGTTTGGGCATTAATGCCATTTTTGGACTCCTCAACCAAGAAATCGCCGTTATTGATCCATACCTTGATACCGATATGACCTTGTGGGGTCATCGCTTCGGTAAACCCATAGTCAATCATGGCCCTAAGAGTAGTCAAGGGAATAGACCCTTTCATACCGGTTTCACAACGGGCCATTTCCGCGCCGCCCAACCGACCGGACATTTGAATACGAACGCCTTTGGCGCCGGCATCCATAGACTGTTCCAGTCCTTTTTTGAGAGTTCGGCGGAAACTGCCCCGCTTTTCAATCTCCTCGGCAATCGCCTGGGAAACCAGTTGGGCATCCGTCAAAGGATTGGATACTTCAAAGGTTTTTACCTCGATAAGCCGATGGAACAAGTCCTCCAGCTCCTTGGTTAGGGTGTCTACTTCGGCACCCTTTTTCCCAATGATTAAGCCAACTTTACCCGCAAAAATGCGAACCACCACTTTTTCACGGGTGCGGTCAATCATGACCTTGCTGATCCCCGCGTTTTTGAACTTGGTGTTTATGTGTTTACGAATCTTCTGGTCCTCAACGAGGAGTTCCGGAAAGTCTCGCTTGCTTGCACACCAGTTGCTTTTCCAGCCGAGCATAATGCCCGTCCGAAAACCAATTGGCCTAACTTTTTGACCCATTATCTACTGCCTCCGATGGATTACGCCGCGGGATTATTCCTGCTGGCCTTCGGTTTTCGTTGTTTCAACATCATCCCGGTCGTCACCATAGGTCAAGCCTACGACGATGTGGGACATATATTTTAAAATTGGATAGGACATACCGCGGGCACGGCATTGGGATCTTTTGAGGATGGGACCACCATCGACCCTAGACTCGGTTACGCGAAGGTCGCCGAGGTCCTCGGCTTCGAGGTCGCGGGCGTTATCCACGGCGCTCTTGACTACTTTGCGCAAAAGCCTTGCGCCTCTGTTTGGGGAATAGCGCAACAATTCAAGCGCCTCATCCACAAACTTGCCACGAATCAGATCGGCCCATAACCGGATTTTCCGGGGTGCCATCCGCACAAATCTGTGTTTTGCTTTGTATAAAGCGACCATGTTTCCCACCTACCTCCCAAGCCCGGTTCCCAAGCCTTCGCGACTTGAAAACGACCAAGGCATTATTTCGCCGGGGCTGCCTTGGACCTACCGGAATGTCCTTTGAATGTTCGTGTTGGGGCAAACTCGCCCAACTTGTGGCCTACCATCTCTTCGGAGATGTAAACCTTTGCAAATTTGTTGCCCGTATGGACTAGAAAATTGATCCCGACAAAATCGGGGATAATGGTGCAATCACGCGACCATGTCTTAATCGGCTCCCGATTGCCTAACTTGCGATTTTTCTCTATTTTTTGATAGAGTCGCTCGTCAACATACGGGCCTTTTTTCTGTGAACGACTCATCGAAGCCTCTCTGAAATGTTATACATTGCCTCGGGCGCCAGCACGGCGACGGCGAACAATGGACTTGTTGGATGCCTTACCTTTTTTCCGTGTTTTGCCACCCTTTGCCAATACGCCTGTTGGCGAGCAAGGATGACGGCCACCACCGGTTCGACCTTCACCACCACCCATGGGATGGTCCGTCGGGTTCATCGAGGTACCGCGGTTGTGGGGTTTTCGGCCCTTCCAACGATTACGGCCAGCCTTGCCAAGGTTAATATTCATGTGCTCGGCGTTGCCGATCATACCAATCGTGGCACGACACTCGCTGTTCAAGCGGCGCATTTCACCGGAGGGCAAAGTAACTTGAGCCCAATCGGCTTCACGGGCGGTGAGAGTCGCGCTGGTACCGGCACTACGGGACATTTGTCCGCCGCGACCGGGTTGGAGCTCCACATTGTGGATCGACATACCCAAAGGAATTTTGCGAAGCGGCAAGCAGTTGCCCACCTTGGGTTCGGCATCAGGACCGCTACCAATCACCATCCCGGCCTTTAACCCTTCCGGGGCAAGAATGTAGGCCTTTTGATTGTCAGGATACTGAATCAGGGCAATCCGCGAAGACCGGTTGGGGTCATATTCAATGGCGATAACCGTGGCAAGAATTCCGTCTCGGCGACGACGGAAGTCGATTACGCGATAACGAACCTTGTTGCCACCCCCACGAAACCGACGGGTAATGATCCCTTGATTGTTTCGGCCACCCGACTTGGGCTTTGGCCTTAGGAGGGACTTTTCGGGTTTCCTGCTCTTGTCCGTGATTTCGGCAAAATCGCTAACCGAAGCGCCACGGCGGCCTGGCGTTGTCGGTTTGTAGTGTCTAATACCCATGATTCCCTTTCCTCATCTTGGACGATCCCGCTTTAGGCTTGGGACCGTGTTTACTTTTTATGTATTGCTCAATCCGGATCCGTTAACTCCGACCATGTTAGAACAGGTCGAGTGGGTTGCTATCGGGATGGAGCGTGACATAGGCTTTTTTCCAGTGTGGGAGTCGGCCCAAACCGTTTTTGAAACGGCGAACTTTGCCCGCACGATTCATGGTGCGAACCCTGTCTACCTTGACGGAGAAAAGGAATTCCGCGGCCGCTTTGATGTCTTGTTTATTCGCCCAGGTGCTTACTTCAAAAGCATAGGTCCGAACATGGCTTAGTTCCGTGGACTTCTCGGTAATCAAGGGTCGCAAGATGATCTGATGGGGTTCAAGGACAGGGCCTTGGGGACGAACCGCTTTGCTCAGGTGACCGTAGAATCCAAATTTTTGATATTGTTGTGTCATGATTATTCTCCCTTTGCGGCGGCGGTTTGCTCGCGGCGGGCTTTGGCGGTAATCACATCGAGTGCCGATCGGGTCAGCACAAGGCGTTTTTGACGGAGGATTTGGTAAACATTCAACTCATCCGCGGGAGCAACCCGGACGGTGGGCAGGTTTCGGGCCGAAAGATAAATGTTTTTGTGATTGGCTTTGGCTTCGTCGGTTTCGCCCTTGGCAACACCGATGAGACAACTAACACCCTTGAGGTTGGGATCGAATCCTTCGGTTTGAGCGGATTCTTTCGCACCCAAGAGTTTCAGCGAGGTTAGTACGCCACGGACTTCGCTGGTTTTAGGGGCCTGAATGACCAGGTCTTCGATGATAATGGCTTGGTTGTCTTGGAACTTGGAGAGAATGGCCATTCGGATGGCAGCCCGTTGGGCTTTTCGGGGCATATAGTAGGAGTAGTCACGGGGCTTGGGGCCCTTTGCGGTACCACCACCACGGCGTTTGTTGGTGCGCTTATTGCCCACCCGAGCGTTGCCCGTGCCCTTTTGCTTGAACAGCTTTTTGGTACTACCGGCTACTTCACCACGGCGAAGTGTCGAGTGGGTACCGGTGCGCTGATTGGCTAGGTACTGGATAACGGCATCGTGGAGAAGTTGGCGGTTGACCCGTCCACCAAAGTCGGAGGGATTGACCTCGACTTGGCCTGCTTCCTGGCCTTGCCGGTTATAAACCTTCAAACTCAACATGTCCCAACCCCAATAATGCGGACCAAACCGGCGGAATTGCCAGCCTAAGCCATGTTTTTTCTGTGTTCCCCGGTGTTTTGGTACACCGAAGTTCTTCACCCAATGCCACTCAGGTCAAAAGAGCCGGAGGCATATGCCGGGCAAAGAACCAGCACAGGTAACGGGTTCGACCCGTCAATAACAGCAAAGCCCGGCAAAGCCGGACTAAAAAAGGCGCAAAAGCGCCCCAAACTCGTTAGGCCCCTGCTGCGAGGACCCTGATTTTGATATCCACTCCGGGAGGAAGGCTTAGGCCCTTGTTCAAGGCTTCTACCGTCTTACCGGTTGGTCGGAGAATGTCGATCACACGCTTATGTGTTCGGATCTCAAACTGTTCCCGTGATTTTCGGTCAATAAACGGGCTTCTTAGGACCGTATAGCGTTCAATCCGCGTTGGAAGCGGAATCGGACCGTGGACAATCGCCTCGGTTTGCTCTGCGGTTTGCACAATTTCCTTGGCCGTTCGGTCAAGTATTTCGTGGTCGTAGGATTCCATTCGGATTCGGATACGCATTTTTTCGTTGCCAGCGCCCGCCACTACCTACTCCTAAATTTCACTTGCTGATCGCTTGTTCGGGAAGTTAACATCTTATCCCGGGCCAAACTGGCCTGTCAAGAGATTAAGGCACCCGGCACCGGTTGTTTCATCGGCCTTTCGGCCCTGTAAACCCCGATCATTACCTTAGCATACGATACATTATTCGATTTGTCCCGAACCCGAATACAATTTTCCCAAAACCCCAGCAAACAACCTTGGCATATCCCTCCTTTCGACCCATTTCTGACCCTAACGACCTGTTTCGGACCTAAATCCGCACCGCAGTTCCCTTCCGATTGGATCCTTCCTTTTTTTGAGCTATTTTCTTAATAATTTCCCCAGGGTTCCATTCGGGGCTAGTTAATCCATGCAGCTGTAATCTTGTCCGATCCTTCATAGCATGGCCAAAACCGTCGACACTTGGAACTTGCTCCTATTGTCCCATGGAACTATCCCCCTGAACTTCATTGGGCTTCTTATATTCTGTTGGATTCCGGGCCAAACTAACGCCCATGATCCCTTCTTTGCGGGACCGATTCCCGAATTGAGGTTTGTTATTGCTCCCGACGAGGAAGCGTCTTTGCGGCGGGAACCCCGCAAATATGTCCGGGCGCAATTTTTCGAAAATGCTGGCAAGTCGATAGAGGTCGGATTAAAAATCAAGGGCGCTGCCGGAAGCACGAGGCCCTATGACGACAAACCCGCTTTAACCATCAACACGGACAGATATCATCGGGAACAGGCATTCCATGGGATGGACAAGTTTCACCTGAACAACTCGGTCCAAGATGAGACCTACCTACATGAGAAGATTGGTTTTGCCCTTTCCAGTGGGGCCAAGGTTCCGGCCTCCCGGGTGACTCATGCCCGGGTTCGGATCAACCAACGCGATTTGGGGCTCTTTGTCCTTAAAGAGGGGTTTGACACCACCTTTTTGAAGAATTACTACCCCGACAACAAGGGCAACCTCTACGATGGTGGGTTTCTTCAGGACATCGATGCCAACCTTCAACTAGATAGCGGTCCGGGCCCGGAGGATCGGCGTGACTTAAAGGGCCTCCTTGCGGCTTGTCGGGAAGGTGATCCGATAAAACGGAGAATTGCGCTCGAAAAAGCCCTCGATATGAATGAAATGATCTCCTTCATCGCCATGGAGTTGATGTCAGGTCATTGGGATGGGTATGCCCGAAGTTGTAACAACTATCGGATTTATTTTGAACCAAGAACTCAAAAGGCGATTTTCATGCCTCACGGTATGGACCAACTGTTTGGGGACTTCCCCGCCATGGAGTTCCCTGGGGCGATTGTTGCCGCAGCGATTATGAACGACCCCCAGTCGCGCAGGCTGTATAGGCGGCGAGTCGAGGCACTCTTGCCCTTGTTTGAACCAAAGGCCATGGAGCTGGTTATCGACCCGGTCCTTAAAAGGCTTAAGCCCGTGGTCGATTCCCTTGGCAAGGACTTTGCCAATCGGCACGGCCAGGCCGTTATCGGTTTGCGGGAACGAATCAAGGGACGCTATTTGACTCTTGTGGAGTCCGTAAAGCGGCGTGATCCCGGCCCCATCGTTTTCGGCCCGGAAGGTTTTGAACCCATTCGGGATTGGCTACCCCAACCCGAGCAAGGTCAGCCCAAGTATGTCGAAACGGATCAGGGTGGTCGCAAGATACTGTCAATGACGGCCCCGGCCAACGCCCCCACGGTTGCCAGTTGGCGGAGCCGGGCAACCCTAGCCAAGGGGAATTATCGTTTAGAGGTGCGGATGAAAACCGAGGGGATTGTGGCGCAAATGGATCTCAAGGGTGCCGGGGCGGATTTGAGGATTTCGGGTGGGCCTGGACGGGCGGGGCTTGCCGGGAACACCGATTGGACCGTTCGAACCATGGATTTTGAAGTCAAGGAAGCGGCCAAGGATGTCGTGTTGGTATGCGAAATGCGCTGCAAAGGTGGCACACTGCACATGGATCCTGAAGCCAGGATTGTACGGAAGTAAGGTCTTTTGCGGTAGGCTTTAGCGGGTGAATCACAGCCAATAGCACCCTATACGAATTTCTTTGTTTTTGGGCTTGCACCGTAATCTCGGATATGGCTATGGGCACCTTTAGGCGTCAGGGACGGCGCACCCGGGGTTATCCTTCCTCGGGCCATCTAGGGAAGGATGATAGTTTTTGGGTACTTCGGTTTCGCGGGAAACCCGGAGCCATCTCGTGGGGGGATGGATGATAATAAGCGGGAATCGCAACTAGGGTCAGTTGCCTCTTGTCTGTTATCGGCCTGAAAGATTTCCTTCGACCGGGGGTTTACTACCCCCGGTTTTTTTATGCCTATACAAATGCAACTGGTATTGGATTCCCAAGGGGTACCACCGACATGGGTCAGACGACCGATTTCCTTCCTTGCTCCGTTCATCGCTCCGTTCGCGATTGGTTTGCTACCATAGATTCATGTCTACCCTCCTATCCGTGGCTCAAATGATTCCTTGCACCGAGGCCGAGGGGCCGGGCAAGCGATTCGCCCTTTGGGTCCAAGGATGTCCGCTTCGGTGTGCGGGTTGTTGCAACCTGGAAATGCTTCCTTTTGAGGGGGGGCAAAACTATACGGTAGAGGCGATTTGTGCTCTTTTGGCAAAGTCTTATCAGGAAAATGGACTAGAGGGCTTGACGCTTTTGGGGGGAGAACCGACCTCCCAAGCTCGGGGCTTGTCCGAATTGGCCCGGTTCGCCCAGGGCCTTGGATTGGATGTGCTGCTGTTTTCGGGATACACCCATAATGACCTTCTTCGCAGGGGTGATCCCGACATCCAAGCGTTATTGGCGGAAACCGACATCCTTGTGGATGGTCCCTTTGATCGGGAACAGCCCGAAACCACCCGGCGGTTTATCGGCTCCACCAATCAACGCTTGGAATACCTTTCTTCCAAAGCAAAAAGGGGTGATCACCGTTGGAACGAACGAAACACCCTCGAAATTCGGCTGGAACACTTGGAGGGGAGCCTGAGCTTAACGGTCAATGGTTTTCCCTCGGCGGGATCGATGGGCCTATGGAAGCGATTACCGCTTTTGTGATCGAAATAGAGCCCCTTTGACAGGTCGAAACCGGATGGTGGCCTTGACAATTGGGAAAGATGGGTAAGAATATGGGTTGGTCCCTCCTTTTTGGTTCCCTATGGGCTTAACCCGTGTCCCCTTCAACTTTTCCCTTTGATTTAGGATGTGGTCCCTTCCATGAAACGCCATTTCAAACCCCTGCTTGAGACCCTAGAAACCCGAACTACCCCAGCGGTCCTCACGGAAGCCGTGAAGATCTCCAGTGTGGACGGGGTTCTAGACATTGTCCTTCGGGCCCATGAATCCAACCAAATCATCGAGGTGCGGCAACCGAATAGTCCCGAGTTGGCCGGGGTGCCCACCTTGGTCAATGACTTTTTGACCTATTCGTGGACCATTCGCACGGGTTCGGCCGACAACGGTGCGACCTCGGGGGACACCTACCCCTCCCCCACCCTTCAGGTGCAAAAGGGGGACACGATAAGGATCCTCTTGGAGAACGACCTTCGTGGGTTGACCCTCAATGGAAGCACCACCACGGAAGCCCCAACGAACCTGCATTTTCACGGCTTGACGGTCTCACCGCTGGGCAACTCGGACAATGTGCTTTTGAGCTTGCCCCCCGGAATGTCGAACCAATACGAAGTCCACATCCCCATGGACCACGACGAGGGGGTTTTCTGGTATCATCCCCACGCGCACGCGTTTGTGGCGGAGCAGGTGTACCGCGGGTTGGCGGGAATGTTTGTGATCGGGGCGGCGAATAACAATGTTGTGCAGGTGGAAAACCTCCCGCTTCGATTGATGACCATGCAAATGCAAAATATCGTCGAGGTGGCCGGAAGCTCCTTCCTCACCAGCTTCATACCCGACAACACCACCGGTGCCCAGTACACCATAAATGGACTGTACAACCCCGATATACCGATGGCTGCGGACAATGAGGTGTTTGCCTTTTTGAATGCGGGACCGGTGGACCTTTTGCGGACCTTTGTTCCCCCTCCTGGGCAGCCCAAATCCGAATGGAACTTTAATGGCAACTCAGTGGATCCGCTGTTGCCCCCCAATCAGAAGATTTTTTTCATAGGGCAGGACGGGACCAACTTTCCGTTAACCGTCAATCAAGAACGAAACGCCCACGCCCCGGGCAAGAGGGTAAACACGATTATTTCGGCTCCGCCTGCGCTAGAAACCCGAACGCTTGCCATGGTGGCCGTGTCCCCCAATGCAAAAGTGCTTGGTGGGTTTCTCAATTACCTTTATTTGGGCCGCCTCCTTGGTCACGGGACGGGAGGCAACCCAAACATTTGGGAAAAGTTGCCCCTATCAAGCACAACAAACCGCTTTGTCAACATCGTTAAAGCGGAGCCCAATGTGGTTAGGTCCGTGATCTTTGACGCCAATAATGTGGTTAGGTCCGTGATCTTTGGCGCCAATATTGTCGCCACTCCTCCCGTTTTTCTTATCAACAATAAGGCATTCCCCGGCCCCGCGGTATTTCAGTCGCGGGTAAACGACATTGAAGAGTGGATCATCACCAACAAAACCGACGAACCCCATCCGATCCATATCCATCTGAATGATTTCCAGATAGCCAATCCCCTCGAGCTTAACATTACTCCCCACAACTACAATCAAGATACCTTTTATGTTGATGCACGCTCGCTCACAGCGGCCTCCATCGACCAACACAGGACGCGTTTGAAGATCAAATTTGCCCCGTACCTTGGCACCGCGGTTATGCATTGTCACAACCTAGCCCACGAGGATGGGGGCATGATGATGCTGATCAAGGTCATTCCCGCCAAGGAGATCGTGGCGACCTCGTTGGTGCTGGATGGAAAAACCATTGTCCGGATCTTGGATCGAAGGGACAATTCTTTGATCCGGGAATTTGAGCCTTTCCCCGGATTTGACGGGGGTGCCAATGTCGCCGTCGGCGATGTAGACGGCGATGCCATTCCCGATGTCGCCGTGGCGGCCATGGCGGGCGGCGGACCTCGGGTTCGGATCTTCGGGGGCAAAAGCGGATTCATCGACGAACTGTTCAATGGCTTCGTGTTTGAGGCGGGTTTCAAAGGCGGCGTCTCGGTGACGCTTGGCGATCTTGACGGCGACACCATGGACGATCTAATTGTGGCGGCCGGCCCTGGAGGCGGACCCCGGGTCCGGGTTATCAGGGTC
>SIAL01000016.1 GCA_009691815.1 Gemmataceae bacterium
TTTTCCCGGTTCCCGGTGGCCCCAACATCAACAGGTTGTGTCCTCCAGCAGCGGCGATTACAAGGGCTCTTTTGGCATATTCCTGACCGCGAACATCGGAAAAGTCAAATGGGTATTGGTCCAGTTTTTGAAACAATTCTCCCACAGGACAAACCGTTGGGTCCAAAGGAAACGAACCGTTTAAGTGGTTGACTGCTTCGGCAAGGTTATGTACCCCGTACACTTCGAGCCCCTCGACCACAGCGGCTTCGTTTGCATTGGCCCGGGGAAGGATCAGGCGGCGGACACCTTGGGCCCTGGCCCGCATGGCCATGGACAAGGCCCCTTTCACGGGACGAACGGTGCCATCAAGAGCCAATTCCCCAGAGAAAGCATGGTCTTCGAGCTTTTCAGGGAGAATTTGTTGGGTTGCTACCAAAAGTCCCAAGGCAATGGGAAGGTCAAATGCTCCCGCATCCTTCCGAAGGTCGGCTGGTGCCAAATTGATGACCGTTAATCCTTGGGAATGACGATACCCCAGATTGCAAAGGGCTCGTTCAATGCGATGGATACTTTCCCGGACTGCCGCTTCCGGAAGCCCCACGATCAAAGTCTTGGTAATGCCGGGCGATACATCGACCTCGACTTCAACATCGACCGCATCAATTCCCGCAAGGGCATAGGTCCTGAGTTTGGCAAGCATAGGCGGTCCACGAAGTAAGACTATGAACACCTATGTCGATCTTATTCCCAGAATGGGGGCTTTTCGAGTAATCCTTTTTTATTAGGGAAAATAATTCAATGAAATGACATTGCCCTTGGCAGGAATTAGGTGGCTGGGTCGGTTTGAGGTGCTAGGATTTTATGGACGGTTTCCAAAAGTCGGTCCATGGCAAAGGGTTTTCGGATGTAATCCACTACGCCAAGATATTCGGCATAAGCCTTGTGGCGGGTCCCTTCGTTGGCGGTGATCATGATGAAGGGGGGCGCGTCCGTGTGGTCTTTGTAATGTTCCAAAACAGGGTAGCCCCCCATTTTAGGCATCATCATGTCAATAATTACCAAGTCAGGCCTTTCCCGATCGACCACTTCCTTGGCCTGACGACCATCCCTGGCTTGCAAGATTCGATATCCTCCACGACTAAGGACCAATTTGAGGCCCTCAGCCAAATCAACATCGTCATCCACAATCAGGATGGTGCGGGGATTCGTCATGGCAAACTCCGTTTGGGCAATATGGCGGGCAGGTACCTCGGGGCACCCATACTCTATCTTAAGGGTCGGCCTTGAATCTCCACCCCTGAATTTTGGATCAATTTTCAAAGGTGGCCATGCCACGGTTTGTCGAAAAGGAATGGATTTTTCTCGCCTCGGGCAGTTCGGGCAATGCCTCGATTGTCCGTTGGGGCCAAATATGCGTGCTTCTTGATGCGGGAATAGGTGTTCGTAGCCTTGAAAAATCCCTTTTGGGGGCGGGGCTTCACTCTGGTCAGATCAAAGCGGTGGTGCTTTCCCATACCCATAGCGATCATTGCAACCCATTGACCATCATGGCTTTTTTGGAAAAGAAGATTCCCGTATTTTTGGAGGGAACCCTGATTCCCGCCCTCCGAAAAAAAATGAATGAAGAAATCGTCGATTTCCTTATTCCCTTGCGGGCTGAAGGGAAAAAGGAAATCCTGCCGGGTTGGATGTTGAAAACCTTTCCCTTGCCTCATGGAGACATGCCCAATTTGGGAATTGTTTTGGAATTGGACCCGGGTCTTTTTGAGCCCGCTTTACGGTTGGGATATTTGACGGATTTGGGAACATGGTCCAATGAAATCGCCCAATTTGCCTCGGAGTGTGATCTTCTGGGACTGGAGTTTAACCACGATGTGGAAATGCAAAAGTCAAGCAATCGGCCTAGTTATCTGATTCAACGAAACCTTGGGGATGGCGGGCATTTATCCAATGAACAGTCGGCGGCTTGCTTTAAGAAAATTCTTTCGCAATCCTTGGATCGATTTCCCCGCCACCTTGTGCAACTTCATTTGAGCCGACAATGCAATACTCCCTCGCTGGCCAAGTCCGCGGCCGAAGCGGTTTTGGAAGTGGGTTTTGGGCAAAAAATTCAGGTGAAAACATGCAAACCGGGGGTCTTTCGCCTTAGGATCCCTTGGTGTAGGACCCGGAATCGGAAGGATATTGGGACTCCCAAAAAACTACCCGGTGTGGTTCAGATTAATCGAGTCAAAAGGCCCCAAAAAGGGGCGAACCCTACTGAACAATTGGAATTACCTTTTTCTTTTTTCCCAATGGAATGAACACACAATGGCACCTTTTCCTGATGCGGAACCCCTATTGGCTAAACTGTATGCCTTGCGCAAGGATTACCAAGACGATGAGGAATGTGACGATTACCTTGCACTTCACCATGCGTTTTTGTTTATCTCATACAATATGGATGCGTTTAAAAAATATGTGGCCCACGAAAAACAAAAAGGTCAGGCCAAAAGTTAAGCAGGCGATGATTGGAAAGTCTGTATCTACCGCCTTACATCGACCAGTTTCACCTCCGGCCAAATGGCCCGGGCTTGCCTTGTAAGAAAGTCCCGAGTTCCTTTGACCGATTGGAATTGAACCACTTTTTTGGCAATGGCCCGGGCCCGTTTGAGCGGAAGCCTACGCAAAGTTTCCTTGATGGTGGGCAAAAGTGCTGGGCTCATGCTAAAACTGCGCATACCAAATCCAAAAAGGGGCAAAAAGCAGCGAGGTAACCCGGCCATTTCTCCACAGAGGGTAACCTTTTTATTGCGGGCATTGCATTTCGCCAAGATCCGGGAAATGACCTGAAATACGGTTGGATTGAACGGTTCGCACAGGTGTGCCACTCGGGGGTTGTCCCGATCCGCGGCCATCAAGTACTGGATAAGGTCATTGGAACCAATCGAA
Organism: Gemmataceae bacterium; assembly: GCA_009691815.1. Lineage (GTDB taxonomy): Bacteria > Planctomycetota > Planctomycetia > Gemmatales > Gemmataceae > SYLG01. Next base: position 2,914 of record SIAL01000016.1, read on the forward strand.
ACAAAATCCACCAGATCCAAGTACCGATCTAATCCCAAGGCTACCGCGGGAATCTCAACCATAATCCCCATCTGAATGTCGGCTTGATGGGGAATATTTTGGCTAGAAAGTTCCCCCAAGGTATCATCCAGAAACCTTCGGAGATATTTGACTTCTTCAACGCGGCTAATCATGGGGAAAAGCAAAGAAACATCCCCGTGAACCGCAGCTCGAAGTATGGCACGGATCTGGGTCCGGAAAAAAGCTGGGTGCTCGCGAATCATACGAATACTGCGAAAACCCATAAAAGGGTTGGCTTCGCCTGAAACGGCAAGATTGGATAGTTGCTTGTCCCCACCAACATCTATGGTCCGAATTGTGACCCGTTTATTTGGGGAGGATTCCACGACTTCGCGGTAAGTATGGTACTGTTCCTCTTCATCCGGAAGGTGTCCCAGATTGAGAAAAAGGTATTCTGTACGGTAAAGACCCACGCCGTCGGCCCCAACCTGGCAGGCCACTTTCGCGTCCGAGGCGCTATTGATATTGGCGAGCAGCTCACACCGGACCCCCTCCGGGTTTATCGGTGCAATGTCTCGGTTTTCAATCAACCTATTTTTCAGGTCATGGTATTCTCGGTTGAGTTTACGAAATGCCGCTTCGCGTTCTGGACCGGGCCGCAAATGGATGCGGCCTTCACGCCCATCCACCGCAACCAGATCACCCTCTTTGACATGGTCTCTAATGTTTCGGGCACCAGAAACCGCCGGAATGCCAAGTGCCCTCGCCAAAATGGCACCATGACTGGTGGCACCACCTGTTTCGGTGATCAAGCCAACCACATCGGACCGTTCCAGCAAATGGGCAAATGAGGGCAAAAATTCAACCACAATCAACACCATTGGCCCTTCGGAAATGGGCAATACTTGCTCGGGTTGACCTCGTAAATGGTTCAAAACCCTTCCCAGAACATCCCGTAGGTCAACAACTCTTTCCGAATGGTGATTATCGGAAAGCCGATTGAGAATTCCCTCAAACTCTTTGAGGATAATTCCTACAGATCGTTCGGCGGAGAAATGGCTGTTTGAAATAAGGGAACCCACTCGGGAGACAAAAAACGGATCCCGAACCAAGGCCCGGTGGGCATCAAAGATATTGGCTTTATCGCGACTAGCGGCTTCTGAAGTGGATTGGGCGGCAGCCAACAAATCTGATTCAGCTGATATACAGGCGGCTTCAAAGCGGGCAATTTCCCCTTCGACTTCCTCTGGCCGAATGCCATCTATTTGGTGTGGACCCCAACCTGGATCCAAACGAAAGGCCTTCCCAACAGCAACCCCCGGTGACAGCGATATACCTTTTAGTATCATGGACTTAGGGCTTTTTGCCGGAGTTAAATCAGCGGGCAGATTCCCGTGAGGGCATTCTACGAAATTCCTCCCCCTTTAACTTCCGGTTTTTTGCACGATTACGCAAACACATTAACCTGCTATGGACACCAAAACCAAGAAAAGGCATAGGGCGGTTGTCAACGGGCAGGGGGATGCCAATTGGCGTTTGGGAGAAAGTAATGAAAACATTTTTAAGTAGAGCATTTTTAGGCCTTATATTTGCCTCGGGTGTTGCTTCTGGGTCTGCCTTGGCAGAGGACACAGAGGAAACCAAAGCCCCAACGGTTTGGGATCGCCTACTTTTTCGAAACACTAAGGCTAAAGTGATCGATGCGGAGCCGACAGACAAATCCAAGGCGGCGGAGAATGATGAGGCCATCCTACTTTATCAGCAGGCCAGTCGCCGGGCACGGGAAGAGGTGGATTATTTTCGAAGGTTGGATGCCTGTGATCGGTTAATGGAGATTGCCATCCAAAGAAGTGATGTGGCCATGCAAAGGCAAATTGATGACCTTCAAGGTCGAATTCAGGATGTTTACAACAAACGGACGGAATTCCTTTCCACCAATTCAACGAACAAATCCGCCGATGAGGCCCGACTGGCTAAATCCTTGGCGAATGAGAATAAAAATAGTTGGGGATTTACCGGCAAATTTGGTCGGGATAAACCCAAAGCCTTAGATGCAAATGCCACCACCCTATCCAAGAAAAAGTCTAAATCGGAGGATAACGAATGAATCACACAACGAAGTGGAATGGCTTTTTAGTAGCCTTGTTTTTTGCCGCATTGGGGGGATGTGTTCCCTCTACGATGCCCAGTTTCCTTCAAATGGATAACAAGCCAAAAGAACCCATTGCAAAAACAGGCCCGGTGGTGCCAATGGAAGGCACGGTCGCCATCCAACCCAGCAAAATAGACGATGCCAACGCTTCGGATATGCTTCAAAACTTGCGCAAAGAAATTGATGCCGCTGGGGCTAATCCTCGGCCATAAAATAAAAGCGCACTTTAGGCATTTGGTAGGAAAAAAATCCCCAAGCGGATTATAACGCCTTGGCGATTATTGGTGTGCAGGGAATGGGAGTATTGCCCATTTCGGCAAATTCCGAGAGTCGTTGGCTCCGGTTGGGTTGGCGAAGTTTGATCAATCCACGGGCTTCGATTTGGCGGATTCGTTCTCGGGTAATGCCATAGGCTTTGGCGACTTCTTCCAGGGTCTTGGGTTGACCATCTTTAAGACCAAAGCGAAGTTCGATGACCTCCCTTTCGCGGGGAGTTAGCGACCTCAAAACTTCAGAAATCCTGTCTCGTAATAGATTTTGATCTACCAGTAATCCCGGACTGATAGCAGAGGGATCGTTTAAGAAATCCTCAACGGCCCGGTCGCCATCACCCATCGGCTCATGAAGGCTTACCGTTTGGCGAGAAACGATGCGTAATGATTTGGTCTCCTCGGCGCTTACCCCAAGGATAGCCGCAACTTCTTCGGTGGATGGATCCCTACCTGTGCTGATAGAAATTTCCGCGCGAATCCTTTCAAGGGCGGCCATGGTTCCCACCTGATGGCAAGGAATTCGGATGGTACGGGAATTGTCCGCTAAAGAGCGGGTGATTCCCTGACGAATCCACCAAGTTGCATATGTGCCAAACTTATATCCAAGTAGGTGTTCATATTTATCCACAGCCCGCATGAGTCCTCGGTTTCCTTCTTGGATTAGGTCCGAAAAAGGGAGACCCCGGGAACGATATCTTTTGGCAATGGAAACCACCAATCGTAGGTTGGCTTCGGCCAATTCGCGGCGAGCGTTTTGAAAATGCAAATGCCTTTGGGAGATCACCTTGACCAATTCCATCGCTTCAACGGGGTCCGCCAAATTTTGCAGCATCCAGTCGCGCAAATCTTTTATCGCCCGGGTTTTTTTCTCGCGGTCCGCCATGGACCGAACCGTTTCTTCCGAAAGGCGATGAAGGTCTTCAATTTTGGTAACCGTAAGGCAGAACTCCTTTGCCCAACCGTCTAAAAGGTCAATTTTGGGCGAGATTTCACAAACCAAAATCAAAGCTTTTCGCCTAAGGCGCCAAAGCCGCCCCTGAATAACACTTTGAGATTTTCGGGTCACTCCCCGTAGGAGGTTTCGAAAATCTTCCTCCGCCAAAACCAGAATTTTTTGCAAGGTGGCTAGATTCAAAGGCAGTCTATTGTGGATTTGGTCCCGACTTAGGTTGTGGGTGTTGATGGAATCTATCGAGGATTCCAGCGGAATCTCCAAGGCGGCAACGCGTTCAAAATGTTTGATGAATTTATGGATGACAAACCAGGCGGACAACGCGGCCTTTCTGTAGCGGGTGCGGTGTTTTTCCAGTTTTTCGGCCTGGGCAATTTCCTGAGGCCTAGACAAAAGAGGAATGGCCCCCATTTGCCTAAGGTATACCCCCAAAGCATCATCCGCCCCACCAGTTTCCTCGGTGTGATAAACGATTTCCGTGGGTTCGTCCAACAGGGTGGCCATTGCCCCGAGGGACGGAGCGGCGTCAAATCCGGAATCCAACCGCATGGCATCTTCCGCCAGCAACTCCCATGGATTCATGACACCCTCAACCATTCCGTCCCCCAAACCTGATTAAACAAGCAAAATTAGGCCAACAATTTCCCACCAACACAACTACCAATGAAACCTAAGGGAAATTGTCAATTGGTGGTTTGGCAAACCGAATTCGCGCAAATGCAATCGAATTGACCCGTTCCGTCCATTATAAGCCCAGTTGGGCCAAGTCCAGCATATTCTGGCCCATTAAGGTCCAAGTATTTCGAAAAAATCGTCACTACCCTAACCGAGTTCCCCAAAAGGGATCAACGAATCCATTTTTTGGTGTTTGCGAATAGAAACTGGGTCGTTTATGTTAATTTGCGGGTTGATCCCTCGACCCTGAGGCCAACAGCCGAGCATCAATTCTTTGCGCCCTGGTGAGGTCGATGTCTCCAACAAGGGTGATTTCGTACTGAGAATCCCCAGGAAGGATCATGGGCAATTTAATGATAAATATGCTCCCTTTGCCCAGTTCGCTTTGCAATTGTACCTGCCCGCCCAAGATTCTTGTCAACTCGCGGACAATAGAAAGCCCAAGGCCAGTACCCGAATTATCCCGGGTCATTGGGTTGGCGGTTTGGCGAAATTTATCAAACACCAACTCTTGTTCATCCTCGGCTATGCCCACCCCAGTATCCTCAACCTCAAAGATCACCAGATCCTTTTCAGACCGGCCTCGAAGGGAAACTGTTCCCCCTTGGGGAGTAAACTTAATGGCATTGCTGACAAGGTTACTGAGGATTTGTTGAATTTTGCCAATGTCCTGGCGCACTTTGAGGCCTTGAAGGGCGTCGATTTCCCCCCGAAGGTCGAGTGCTTTTCGTTCCGCAATGGGCCGAAACATGGATAACACACCTTCGCAAACATCTACCGGCTTAAACTCCTCGGTTCTTACCCCCATTTTTCCCGCTTCAATCTTGGCAAGATCGAGAATATCAGTGATGAGCCCCATCAATTTTTCACCACTCGCCCTGATGTTTGTCACCCACCGAAGCTGTTTTTCGGTGAGGGTTCCATCCTCCATGAGGACATCCGAAAACCCACGAATGGAATGAAGGGGAGTTTTGAGTTCATGGCTAACGGTAGCCAGAAATTCACCTTTGAGGCGGTTGGATTCATAAAGGGCAAGATTTGCCTGAGCCAATTCATCGACCTTGAAATCGAGGTCTTGATTGGCTTTTTTGAGTTGATCCTGCATGCTAACCAGGCTTCGAAGCATTCGGTTGAAGGCATGGCTCAGGTCCTCAAATTCGTCCCCGGTTTGGATTTCACTGCGGACATTCAATTCTCCGGCACTTATGGCATCACTCACTTCTTTAAGGTGATTCAGGGGCTTCACAATGACATAGCGAATGATGAGATAGCTGCCTGTCATAATGAGTAGGGCTGTGACAAGGGCGGTGGTGATCAAAAGGGCACGGTTGATGTGAACGCGGCGTTCCATGGCATCATCAATGGGGACGGTCAATTCCACTCGAATCATGCCGATAAGGCCGCTCTCTGTTAAGCCGGGTTGGGTTTTTTGGTGGCAGGTAATGCACTGGCCGGATGCTCGGATGGCACCGTAATAGCGGTTAATTGACCGGTTGAGCATTAGCCGATTGTCTTCCATCATTTTTGGGTTTGCCAAAAACCCCCGCATGCGTTCTTGGCTTAGGGCATCCTCGGGAAGTTTTTCGGGAAGTTTGGATCCCGGACGATAGATATTGATCCTACTTTCCCGAAGCGCTTTGGGCCATGTTTGGTGCCAATTTTGCGAGTATTCCGCCAACAATTCATCCACGAAAGTGCTTTGGGTGGCCGAATTTCCCTGAGCACAAACCGTAGCCAACTTTTCATCGATCACATTTTGGACAAGCAAACGGCAAAGGGAAATCGTTTGATCGTAAGCAAGATCTTCGGTTTGCCTTGCATAAAGCCAAAAACTTCCACTAATTAAAAGAAGAATGAACCCACCAAGGAGGAACCGGCATTTGCGCTCGAGGCTGGTTTCTCCCAGCAGTTTTTTAAATGAACGGTAGGACATTCCCAAGGGTTCCAGGGTGAATTGCGGGCAGTTTCAAACTGTCCTATCCCCTTTGGTGTACGACCCAATCGATTTTCGAGGTTGCCCAAGCTGGCATTTGGGACAAAAATGGGTGGACCTTCCCGCCAATACGGTTCGTTTGATGGGATTCCCGCATGTGAAACAGGGATTGTCGGTTCTGCCATAAACCTGAAGGTTTAATTGTTGGCCGCCTTTAAGGCCGGACCCGCCGACATAATCCCGGATGGTGCTCCCTCGGTTTTTAATGGATTCGGTTAGGACATTTTCAATTGCCCTGAGGAGGCATTCGTTTTGCTTTGATGTTAGGTTTTGGCCTCGCATTTCGGGGTGAAGCTTGGCTAGGTGGAGTGCCTCATCGGCATAAATATTACCCAACCCGACCAACAAGGTTTGATCCAAAAGTAGGGCTTTGAGGTTGCGACTTGTTCCTTTAACCCTTGTAGCCCAATAGTGGCGATCGACCATAAAAGGTTCAGGACCCAGGTTTTGTTTGGTCCAAAACAGGGCCAAATCCGTTGGATTGGCAAAATATTGAATATTTCCAAATCTCCTTATGTCCCGAAATTTCCATTCAAAGGTTTGATCCAATGCGAGAATCATGTGGAGGTGGTCGGTTAACCCATGGCCTTTGGGCTGAACCAAAAGTTGCCCGGTCATCCCGAGGTGGATAAGGAGGTGCCCCTTGTTGTCCAACTGATGGATAATCCACTTTCCCCGCCGGGAAATGCTCTCAAAATGGCGATTTTTAAGAACCGCCTCCCATGGGTGTTTGCCGGCCCGGCGGATCGCTTCAGGGGTCTTTATTACCGAGAGAATGGTCCTTCCGCAAAGGAGGGGACGGAGGTCCCTGACCACGGTTTCCACTTCTGGGAGTTCCGGCATTTTTGACCCTTTTGATTCCCTTGTGATGAGACATGTCAAAATGGTTTCTTGACCAGTCCAAGGTAAACCCATCCAATGAATAGAAGTACGAGATATCAAACCACCCATCTGGGAAAGACCTGATTGCTCATGACAATTGCCGCAAAATGCCCCTTATCCGCCGTACCTGACGCTCTTGGCCGATTCGGCCCCTTTGGTGGGAAATATGTTCCTGAAACCCTAATCGAGGCCCTAAAAGAGCTTGAAAAAGCGTACAAATCGGCCATGGCGGACCCAGTTTTTTTGTTCGAAGTCGACAAATGGTTGCACGATTTCGTGGGAAGGCCCTCCCGATTGTTTTTTGCGGAAAGGCTCACTCGCCACGCGGGCGGGGCGAAAATCTACCTAAAGCGTGAAGACTTAAACCACACCGGGGCCCACAAAATTAACAATTGCATTGGTCAGGCCCTGCTTGCCAAGCGAATGGGGAAAAAACGGATCATTGCGGAAACGGGGGCCGGACAACATGGTGTTGCCACCGCGACGGCGTGCGCGGTTTTTGACCTTCCTTGTGTGGTCTACATGGGGGAGGAGGATATTAGGCGGCAAAAGCTGAATGTTTTCAAAATGCGCGCCATGGGGGCAACGGTGGAGCCGGTGACATCCGGTTCGAGGACACTTCGGGACGCGGTCAATGAGGCCATGCGGGATTGGATGGCATCGGTTGGGGATACCCACTACATTTTGGGAAGTGTGGTTGGCCCTCACCCCTTTCCGCAAATGGTTCGTGATTTTCAAGCGGTTATTGGTCGGGAAACTCGTTCGCAATGTTTGACCCAACTGGGCAAATTGCCCGAGGCGGTGGTTGCCTGTGTGGGGGGCGGCAGTAATGCGGCCGGAATGTTTTTTCCCTTTGTGGACGATCCTTCGGTCGAATTGATCGGTGTTGAAGCCGGTGGGCGGGGTTTCGGCGAAGGGGATCATTCTTTAACTCTGGGGTATGGCAAACCAGGAATTCTCCATGGAACCTATTCCTTTGTGCTTCAGGACGAGGATGGCCAAACGGCGGATGTTCATTCCGTTTCGGCCGGCCTTGATTACCCCGGGGTGGGACCAGAACACAGCTATTGGAAGGTAAACAATCGCGTTCGTTACACCAGCGTCAACGACATAGAGGCGTTGGAAGGTTTTCAACTTTGCTCCCGATTGGAGGGAATTTTGCCCGCCTTGGAAACAAGTCATGCTTTGGTGGAGGCCATGCGAATCGCGGCCAAGATGAAACCATCCGAAGTTGTGGTCATCTGTTTTTCCGGTAGGGGAGACAAAGATTGCTATGAAATTGCCCGTCTACTGGGGCACGATTAACCCAATAAACCATTTTCAAATTTCCTATTACAAAAAAGATTGCATCCACGACTATGAACCAAATGACCAATGCCATTGACACTTGTTTTGCCGCCCTTCGAAAACAAGGAAAGGCAGCGCTCATTCCGTTTGTTTCGGCGGGTGATCCCGATGTAAAAACCAGCCTAAAAGTGTGCGAAGTCTTGATTGAAAATGGCGCGGACCTGATTGAGATTGGGTTTCCCTACAGCGATCCAATTGCCGATGGCCCGGTTATTCAAGCATCCTACACCCGAGCCCTTGCCAACAAGCTTAAGTCAACCCAAATTTGGGATTTGGCAAAAGCAATCGGGTCCTTGGCGGTGTATGAAAAGCGGCCGGTGCCCCTGGTTGCCATGGCTAGTTACAGCCTAATCCTCCGTCAGGGAGTGGAGAACTTTCTAAATCATGCAAAAGAGGCTGGTTTTTCAGGATTTATCGTGCCTGATTTGCCTTGGGATGAATCCAAAGATTTGGGAAAGGCAATTGAGTCAAGGGGTCTCAAGTTGATCCAACTGGTTACGCCCACAACCCCCTTGGAACGGGCGGTAAACATTGCCAAGGCCAGCGGTGGGTTCCTCTATTGTGTTTCGATTTCTGGCATTACCGGGGAGCGGAAAGATCTACCACCAGCCCTAATTGAGCGGCTTAAGGCATTGAAATGCCAATCGACCACCCCGCTTTGCGTCGGGTTCGGAATCAGTCAACCGGATCAGGCGGGTATGCTTAAAGGCCATTGCGATGGCATTATCGTGGGCAGTGCCCTTGTTAGGCAGTTTGTCCGTTTTACCAATGAACCGGCAGAAAAAGTTTTAGCGGACATTGGGTCGTTTTGCTCTTCCATGCGTAACGCGCTTGATAACTGATTGAGGGCACCCAAGTCACCTATGGACCATTCCTCCTTTTTTCCTGATCCCAATCGAAAGAGCGCGAAACGCCAAATTGAACGGGAATTTGGTGTTCCCATTCCCGGGGAAATTCTGCCCCAAAATCAGTGGGTCCAAACGGCCCTCAAAGATTTGCCAAAGAATGGCCCCATTGATTTCCCCACGGTGTTTCAACGCCCAGGCCAGTTGGTGGTGGATATCGGTTGTGGAAACGGACGGTATCTTTTGGGTAGTGGTTATACTCGAAACCATTGGAATCATATTGGGTTCGATGTTTTACCCGTGGTCATTCGCTATGCCACCCGGCGGGCTAATCAACGCGGGTTGAGTAACATTCGTTTCGCGGTCGCGGATGGATTAAAGGTTGTTCGGCAGCTTTTGGGATCGGGAACGGTGGATGAGGTGCATATTTACCACCCTCAACCCTACCATGATCCCAGAGACGCCGAAAGGCGAATGGTTACACCAAGTTTCCTTGCGTCCCTACATGATTGCCTTAAACCGGGAGGTTTGATTTTCCTGCAAACGGATCACCCCGGATATTGGAAAGCAATGCGGGAAACCGCATCCCATTTCTTTGAGTTCCATGAGCGAATTGGCAGATGGACGGACTCTCCTCGGGGTCGTACCCGTCGCGAAATTTTGTCGATAAAACGAGGCCTTCCCATTTTTCGAGGACAGGGAGTCCGGTTTGACCATTTGGATTCCGTTGCCAAGGAGAAATTGGTTCGAACCCTTCCTTGCCCTTTGTTTGGAATCCATGCGGAAAGCCTTCGCCTCGATCAGGAAGAATCTTTTCTGGACAGATGAAAAAATCAAACCGGAAGGATCCGCCCCATCCCGGGTAAAAACCGGATAGTTGAAGGCGATTTTCTCGTTCATTTAAGATAAAAAATGCCGTACCTAATTTCGTATTAGGCACGGCAAAGGGATGTTCAATCGGCCAATCGCACAATCGTTATTCGTTTTTTGTGCCTTCGGAATCTCCGGGGCCCTTGGTGGGCATGTCAGGAAGTTCTTTGAGGATGATCTTTCGGACCCTGATGGGATTAGTGCCGTTTCCTTTGGAGCAAACCAATTCCCTTCGGGCGCAAATTTCGTCCTGATTATTCGTAATGGCCAAAACTCCACGAACTTTCCTACCCGAACCGTTCAGCCCTTCCCACATCAATACTCGCGCCATTTTTCATCCCCTTTTGATTTGAATCCCTGTAAAAAAACCAAGTTTTACCAACCCTTATCCATCACCCTTGGCTTTTTCAACTTCCATTCCGTGGATCATCTTTTTGTAGAATTGTTTCACGCTAACCGAAAGGCATTTCAAGATTCTTTCGAAATCATTAGGGAGGTCCTTTGGTAATTCCATCCAAAGCTCCGCCATGGCCACAACCCTGTTGCTCACAATTCCCATTTTGGCAACTTTGTATTTAAGGTTAATTTCGTTGGTGGCTTCAAGAACCCGGGACCGTTCAATGTCAGATTCTATTTTCCAAAATGCGGGCAACAGGATTCTGACAAAGCGTGGATCAGATTCTTCCGCCATCAAAACATAAGACATCCCGCAAAATTGGAAAATCACATCGCCATCAGAATCCAAGCGATGATGAAATTTCTTTTTGGCCAAGAAATCCATATAAATTTGGCGTTTGCTCGACATTCTCTTAATCCCTTGCCACTAGGTTCCCTTCATCGCAGATTCATCATACGCTTTCAAGATGAATAAGAGGGAGGCTTCCTTCGGCCTTTTTCCAAATTCAACTAACCGCTAAAGAATGAGGCACGGTTTTTAATGCTTGGCGAAAAGATTTCCCCAAAGGAATCCCCACTCATTGTAAGTGTTTCGGGGGTTCGGGGTATTGTGGGGGAATCGTTAACCCTAGAAACTGTTTTGGGGTTTTCCGCCGTTCTTGGCCGGTTGCTAACCCAAGAACATGGCCTAGGTTGCAAAGCCCTGGTTGCCGGAGATGGGAGGCCAAGCGGTGAGGCGCTGAGGATGGCAGCGGCCGCCGGTTTGGCGGGCCAAGGGTGCGAGGTAATTGATTTGGGTGTCATTCCCACCCCAACAGTAGGTGTTTCCGTTCGAGAATGGGGTGCCGCGGGAGCTATTCAAGTTACTGCTAGCCATAATAGCGCACCCTATAACGGATTAAAACTGTTCCATAAGGAGGGGCGTGTTTACCCCAGCGGCCCGGGCAAAATCTTGGCGGGACGATTTGCCGAAGGACCACCCAAAATCAATCGACATGACCGTTGTGGCCGTATTCAAACCCCAATGGCTCTGGGTTTGCAGGATCCGGTCCAATTTCACATAGGCAAAGCCCTTTCCCTTGGGGATTTGGCGGCCATCAAAAACCGCAAATTTCGAGTTTTGGTGGATGCCAATGGGGGATCCGGTGGCCCGGCGGTTACCCAGCTACTTCGCCAGCTGGGCGTTGAGGTGGTCGAGGTGGGTTGTGACCCCAATGGTAAGTTTGTCCATGAACCGGAACCTACCGCCTTGAACCTAAAGGGACTTTCCCAAAGGGTGGCAGCAGAAAGAGTCGATTTGGCGGTGGTTGTGGACCCCGATTGCGATCGGTTGGCCCTCATGGACTCCAACGGCCTTTTCATTGGGGAGGAATACACACTTGCCTTAGCGACCGCCCATTGCCTTCGCACCGAACCCGGTCCAGTGGTGATCAACCTTAGTACCTCAAACCTAACCGCGGAGGTGGCCAAAAGGGCCAAGGTTCCTATCTATCGGTCCCCGGTGGGTGAAGCCAATGTGGTGGACATGATGCGAGAAAAAAAGGCAACCATTGGGGGCGAGGGAAACGGGGGTGTAATCGATCCGCGCATTGGTTGGGTGCGCGATCCATTGGCAGGGATCGTTAGGATTCTGAGCCTTTTGGCAATGGATGGAAAGTCGCTAACAGATTGGTTGCGGTTGCTTCCCCCTTTTGAAATCGTCAAGGAAAAGCTGCAACTGGATCGATCTAGGCTTGAAGAGTTAGCCAAACGGGTGGAGCAGACGCTTCCCGGGGCCGAGGTGGATCGCCGTGATGGTATCCGGCTTGATTGGGCGGAACGATGGGTTCAGTTGCGGGCTAGCAACACAGAACCCATCGTTCGGGTAATCGCGGAAGCCGAGGGTTTAGACGAGGCGAAACAACTTGTTAAAACCGTTTTGGATTTAGGACAAGCATTCCAATAAGGCGAAAGGTTACCCCCCGCCAAACCCCGTGGTGATTCTAAGGAAGGCAAGGAAAAATAGGGGGGATACCGAATGGGGTATTAGTAGCCCCATTCCCCGGCGCCGGTGCTTGTTCCTTTGCCACCGAAAGGTTCGCCATAGCGGAAATGCCACCCTTCCGCAGCACGCATGGTGCGGATTTCTTCCATGGTGAGTCCGTACCATTTGTACCAAGGGGTACCCGACTTTTGAACGATCTCGTCGATCTGGCGAACGCGATCGGTACACTCGGTTTGGGCAAAATGAAGACGCGCTTCGGTCGTTTCCTTTAGGAAATATTCCTTCCAGAAAGCACGACCACCCAAGACGCCGCTGGCGCCGGCGCCCATCGCCATTTCAACCTGTTTTTTATAATCCACAAAATCAACCCCGGCGCTCAAAAGGACCCAAGGCCTTTCGCTTAAACGATTGAGTTCCTTGAGGTTATCAAGCAATTGGGCATCCGATTCCTGACCAAGGTGACCAGGAAATTCCGCCTTGTACACATCACAAAAACGGCTTACCTGACGGGCACTTTCAAGCACCGTTTCGGCTTTCCGTTTTTTGTATTCCGGGGAATCTTTCTTCTCGGACCCGTAAGGGAATGCGACCGTTTCCAGCAGAAGCAAGATGTCGTGCTTTTTGCATTCGGCATAGACATCTTGGATAAAGGCATATTGATGCTCGGCGGATTCGGCTTCACCGGGCTCGAAGGAAGCCAAAAGCTTAACCGCGTCGGCTCCCAATCGCTTGAGTTTACCAACGCTAAAACCGGGTTCATATTCGCCAAGGGGTGCCCCTGCGGCATTTTTCTTGCCCCCGGACTTTTCGACCCGGACGAGCAAACCAACATCTCTTGGGATGTTAAGGCTAATCAAACTGTTCCAAACGCCGTAATAGCCATCCACAAGGAGGGCGGAGGAGTGTTTGGTGATGGTTGAGGCCAAAACGATTTTAGCGTCAACGATTTCGGTAAAAGTGGCTGGGCGGTCAATTCCCTTTTTCTTGTTGGCGTCCTGAATCATTTGGATCATCGAGTTGTTTTGGTCGGTGGCAACCATGGTCAAAGTACCATTTGGGTTGCTAATGCGCTGTAGGCCCCTCAATTTTCCCGGGGTCAATTCCAAACCAAGCATTCGGGTAGCGGAACGGTAATGCGGAGCAGACATCCAAAGACACCTCAAAAAGGTAATTTTTGCCAAAAGACTACGATGATTAGGGTACTTTCTTTTGGCTTATATTCAAGCATTCGCCCCTTGTGAAGGAGAATCCAACAGGGTATCCTTGGCCAAAACCCTACCGGGGTCCTATCGGTATCCAAACAGGAACTGAATGTCCTGACCCCTAGGAGTACGCAAATGTCCATGTTTATCGGTGAATCTCTTAAAGGCGACGGCAACGAAGTTGCCCATATCGACCTCCTTATTGGTTGCAAAACCGGCCCAGTAGGCATTGCGTTCGCAAACGCCCTCGCCAACCAATCCGCCGGCCACACCAGTCTTTTGGCCGTCGTTGCCCCCAATTTGATCTGTAAGCCCGCCACAGTAATGATCACCAAGGTGACCATTAAAGGTTTTCCTCAAGTGGTTCAAATGTTTGGCCCAGCTCAAGCCGCCGTTGCTCGCGCCGTTGCCGACTCGGTTGCCGAAGGCGTCATTACGGCTCAACAGGCCGAAGATTATGTGGTGGTTTGTGGTGTGTTTATTCACCCCGAAGCCAAGGATGATGCCAAGATTTTCCAGTTCAACTATGAAGCCGTCAAAGAATCTCTTAGCCGTGCTTTAAAGAACCTTCCTTCCGTAAGTGAAATCACTGCCACAAAGGACACGGTTAAGCACCCCTTCTCCCCCAAATAATCCCAATTTGGCCTGATAACTCAGGATATTTAGGGGGGCTTTCGAGCTCCCCTTTTTCGTTTTTTAAGGTCTAACAATAGGTATCGACAATGCAAAAACGCACTATCCTGATCCAGTTGGACACGGATATTCATCCCAGCGTGTTTGATCGTGTGGTGGCGGTGGATTCCGGGGTAGATGAGGTATTTTCGTATGGTGGGGTAACCCCTGAAAAACTCCAAGCATTAATTCATGGGGCAATTTTTACCCGCGGCCCTCTTGATCTTTGCAGGACCGCAATTTTTATTGGAGGCTCCGAAGTTTCTAAGGCGGAAGAACTCCTAGTGGAAGCCCAAAAACAAATGCTCCCCGCCTTTGGTCTTCAGGTTTCCCTCATGCTTGACGCCAATGGTTGTAACACCACGGCGTCTGCCGCCGTTCGGGCGGTGGAAAAGCACATATCCGGCCCCGGTCACCGGGCGCTGGTATTGGGAGGAACCGGGCCGGTGGGCCAACGGGCGGCACTTTTGTTGGCCCAAGGGGGATTTGATGTCCTTTTGGCTTCAAGGTCTTTGGAGAGGTCCCAGGCCGCGGCGAATGCGGTTGGAAAATTGACTCAAAACCCAGCAAAGATTCAGGGCATCGCCCCCCATTCTCCGGCCCAATTGCAGGAATCCCTCCAAGGAGTCCAAGTGGTTATTGCGGCAGGGGCTGCGGGAATTTGCCTTTTACCAAAAGTAATTTGGCAAGCCTGCCAAGAACTTCGAATATTGGTGGACCTAAATGCGGTTCCTCCCCATGGAATGGAAGGGGTGACCGTTATGGACAAGGGAACCGAACGGGAAGGCAAGATTGGTTATGGGGCATTGGGGGTTGGTGGCCTAAAAATGAAACTGCATCGCAAGGCCATTCAAACACTTTTCGAGTCCAACAAGGCGATATTAGATGCCATTAGCATTCACTCCATAGATGTTGGCTAAGCTTCTCCTTTCGTTTGGTTGATTCTTTCCATGACCAAATCTACCATAGAAGAGTGCCTTCCCAATGGATGGGCGAGCTGGAAGGAGACCTTGGGAAATTCTTGGCAAAGCAATGCTTTGGCTTTGGTAAGGTCCTCCAGCACATGGACCCCTGCCGCAAGGAAATAGGGGACCATTAAAACTTTCGTGGCCCCTTTTTCCACACAGGTTCTGCCGGCCGTTTGAATATCGGGTGTTGTGATTTCCAAAAAGGAGGCTTCTACCCGTTCAAAACCTCGCAATCTCAATTCGGCTGCCAACCAGTAAAGGTCGTCGTTTGCCTGTTGGTTTCGGCTTCCATGGGCAATCAGCAAAATCGCGGGATTTGGAGGCATTGGTGACAATTCTGTAGGTCATGGTGAAATAAATGGGGCAACCATACCATAGATAGGAGTCAAAGGCGAAAAGTAACATGGGAACTTCTTCCGAATCCAAATGGCGCATCACCGGGCGGGCCTGTCTGGCAAGTGATGGTTTGGAATTATGTCTGGGCCAAGAGGTGACAGGAACCAAGGTTTCCATTTGGGCTCTTCGGCCCGGGGACCCTAATCCCCAAGGTTTGGCAATTCTGCAAACGCTCGGTTTGGCCTATGCGCGCCTTGACGATCCCAGCCTTCCGGCAGTCCTAGAACAATCCTCCACCCCGCCATTATTTATCTTGGAATACCCTTCTGGTCCAAGCCTTGACGAAATTTTAGAGGATCCAACGGGAATTCATGAAAGTTGGGTCCTAGAGGGATGCAGGCAAGTCCTTGGGGCTTTCAACAACCTTAGGGATGCGGGTTGGTGCCATGGTTTTTTGAGTCCGGAAACATGTCGGGTTCGGGATGGTTTGTGGCGCCGCGAGGATGACCTCCGAATCCTCATCGCCCCACCGCTTTACCCTCCCGGAACTCCTGTACCTCTGGAAATCGAGTTGGGAGATCGGGTAGGTTTGGCTCGGATATTAAGGTGTTTTGCCAATATTGCCAGTGCCGTTCAGGTGGTTACCAAACCCTTACCAACCGACACCCAAAGCGTCCCTCCCACCGGGCCGGATGTCGCCGGGATCATTCGATCGCTGGCCCGAAGACTTGAGGGTGGGCCGGGGGAAGGCAAACCCATTGACCCGGCCGCGGCATTGGCGGAACTGCGTCAATTGATTCGTAACCAACACCAACTTCGAGTTTCTCCTCAAATCCACAAGAAATCCAAATCCGCCAATTACCTGCCCTTAGATTCCGCGGAGCTTGACCAGGCAACCTCAGAACTGCTGGGCAAGATTGTTCAAAGGGAAATGCTAAGCATAAAAGCGGGTGGCTGGTTCAATCGAATCACAAGGCATCCCGCTTTTGTTATTCCCATGTTTTTGGTGACCGTCTCGGCTTTGGTGTACTTGCTTTTGCCCCCTTCGGCCGACGATTTGTTCAAGCAAGGGAATGCCCTCATGGCGAGTTTGGAACCGGAAGATTGGGTTCGAGGGTGGGATATGTATTTGGCTCCCCTGGAAGCCCGCTTTCCCGACCAAGCCCATCGTGAGGGAATGGACGAATTTCGTGAAAGGGTTCGCCGCTATAGGGATCGAAAATCCACAGGGCGTGAAGCAAGATTTTTTCAAGGATTAGCCGAATCCCAAAGGCAATTCCTCGAAGGTATTCACCTCTACCAAACAGGGAACCACGCCGAGGCAAAACTTTGCTGGCAGGGAGTGGTGGATTGTTACGACACCATTCCCGAGGCACTTCCTTGGGTGCAATTGGCACGGGATGCCCTAGGGGAAAAACTGACCCTTCAATCGTCCAAATCCCCGGACAAGCTTCCCTCCGATTTCTTGGGAGCCTTGGATCAAATCCAAAAGGACTTTAAACAGGGCAAGGATGGACCCGCCAAAACACGCTTGAATTCCCTCAAGCGCCTGCACCAGAATGATCCTTTTTTGCTCGAAAAACTGAAAGCACTCGAACTAGAAAAAGGTTCCTAAATCCAATAGCGTTAGCCTAATTCGAAACCTCTGATTTTGTAATGATTTCCGAATTGTAATTTTGGTGAAACTGGCCTCTTGTCAGGATGTTGTTCTCTCCAAAACCGATTCCAAAAGGAGCCCAATGATGGCTCTTACGATTCCTCAAATCGGAAGCTAGATCAAGGCGAATCGTGGCGAGGAATTGTCTGCCCGAGCCAAACAAAATCTCTGTTTTCAACGGGGTTAACCCTGTCAAAAGGATGTTGACTCCTGTCTACCCATGTCGATTGGAGGTTGATCCGGTGACGGTTTTAGGGCAGCTGGCAGTATGGTGTAGGTAACCTTTTATACACATAATGTTTAATGGATTGCCTTTGATGTCCAATATGCTTTGTCAATGTAGGCTGGATGTCGTTAAATGTATTTTGAATGGCGCCAAATGTCAATTTGATGGCGTTTTATTTCGAACAATATCGACCTAGTGGTTACGGTTCCACTTTTTTCATGCCAGACACTAAGGCTTTGCACGACCCTTTTGGACAACCAATTGGGCAGGCCAAGGGATGTGGCATTCCCCAACAAGGAAAAAGGGAGGAGATGTATCCTTTTTCTAAAAGGCACATTTTCAGTATCGGATGAAGAAAAATATTCACCACGGTAAAAACGGACCACACGGAAATTATTTTCTCTTTTACGACCCGGCAGCGTCAGAATTTGAGGTAACCGAGAATGAACACCAATGAACGCCAATAGGGATAGAAATAAAACTGTAAAATGGGGAATACCGCAAAAGGAGATGGTAGAATGAGCCGAAAATATAGGTTGATCCCTTTTAAGGATCGGAATTGAAAGGCGCGCCGAGAACTGACCCAAGAAGACATCACCGCGAAGACGCAAAGAAACCCTTCGTGCTCTTGGCGTCTTCGCGGTGAAAGCATTTGAAGATACCAATAACCCCACTTGAAAAGCTCGACCTTTGTTCTCACGATGCGACGGGGGATTCTCTGCGTTTATTTCACGCGGAGGGGAGGAGACGCGGAGGGGAGGAGACGCGGAGGGGAGGAGATGCGGAGGGGAGGAGATTGTTAAATTCGGCAGGATCTGCCGCCACCCAATCGGCCTGTCATCTGGTGCTGAGGTGCGGAGGGGAGGAGATTGTTAAATTCCCTGTACCCGTTTATGCCCGAAATCCCGTGAACGAGTACATGGAATGGATAACTCACTTGCGGCAAAGTTACTTGCGGCTTATGTTAAATCCATTGGTTTCTTCATCCAAAAGGCTTT
>SIAL01000017.1 GCA_009691815.1 Gemmataceae bacterium
AAACCCAAAACTGACGCTAAACCCAAAACTGACGATAAACCCAAAACCGATGCCAAGCCCAAGTAGGCTTTTGATCTAGTGGTAATGAAAAAAGCCCCGAAGCATGCTCTGGGGCTTTTTCGTTGGATCTAAAATCTTAAAATCCAGTTTCGAGGATTTTTATCCTACCTATTTCTGATCAAGCAGAAAATCGGCGGCATCAAAGCCTTCCGGTTTGGGGGAATCCTTGACAAGTCGCCTTCGGCTAATTCCCGCTTTTTCCAAAAGCGATTCTGATAAATCGACCCCGTCCTGAGTGTCCGACGGGGCAACCGCTTGGGAAACGGCGGGAACAATGTCCTCATCCTCCTCCGTAGAGGTCCTAGGAAGATCGTAGTGGAGTTTGAAGTTGCGCTTACCGATCGTCAGGATGTCTCCCGGGTAAACGGTTCGGGCCTGAACCCGGGCGCCATTCACCTTAATTCCATTGGCACTTCCCAAATCTTCCGCTGTCCAATATCCCATCTTGAAATTAAGCCGCAAATGCTGCCCAGAAATATTGGGATATTCCATTTGAATATCACACGATGGACGCCTTCCCAAAACCAACACAGGGCGAACCAATTCGATGGTATCGCCACCTCCCTCGGGCACCAGGCGACCTTGAACAGGAATCATGAGCGCAATTTCTCCAAAAAACATCGTCCCACTCAACGGAATAGGATAGGGGACGATAGATCAATGGTATTGGATCCCCATTCCAGAGGAAAAGAGATAGTAGGGGAATTTGCAAAAAAGGTGTTCCCCACCAGCCCTTTCATTCCCTACTTTGTTAAAAAATGGTGGATTTGGGTCGTCTAGGAAATCATCGGCCCCAATAGGAGGGGTAGTTGGCGGTCGAAGGAACCACACTTCCGGGATATGCTTGATAATGCGGCTGAGCCGGACCTGCGCCTTGACCGGTCATCGGACTGGGCCAAAAGGGATAGGCCATAGGGACGGGCCGGGTGTTATAGGCCCCTTGCGGGTAAAAGGAATGCCACGGTGGTGATTCTGGGGCCTGAACACAGCGGATGGGCACAAAAGGAATCCGGTGACCCCAAAAAGCCACACCATCGTAATAGCTCTCGGGGAAAAAGGGCCTGTGGCGGCCCCCCGCCTGAGACGATGGAACAACTGCCGCCAGCAAAGGCAACAAAAGAGAAAGAACGATACGACGAACCATAGGTGCCTCAAGGTTAGGAACTTCCAAACTGCCCGCATTGCGCATCTTATAATTGCACCAAGCGGTTTCCCCGTCCAATGGCAATTTTGAGCAGTTTAAAGAATTCGTGTCCAATGGGCTATCTGTGGCGAGTTTACCGATTTTTCCTACCAATGGATATTCAGCCAACTCATTTCCCTTCGAGGAACCTCCAGCTGGACCGCGTCTTCGTTGATCCCAAGCCCCATCGAGCTAATACCGTCTGAATCCATGGAGGAGGCCCGTATCGGGGCTCTAAAACAGCGTAATTCCCCAACGCTATAATGCCCCTCGCATTCTTGAATGCGAACATTCAGCTGGACCGTATCGCCCTCCGCCGGGTTGCTGGTGCGAAAGTTCCCCACCAACACATTGGGTAGATCCTGATGAAAAAGCCACGCCGAGGAACCCGAGGCGGGTGGCCCCTGTTCCACCTCCACCAATGGGGCTGGACTGACCCAGCCCAGCGCGAGTTGCTGGGGGTGGTTTCGGTCCAAAGCCAGTCCAAATTCAAACCGGTTGGCCGTTTCCCCGGGAGGGAGAAGGACCAAATCAAATTGGGAGGAGCCGTGGCGTTGGAGAAGAGGCATTCCCCCCGTGAGGAGGACACAATTTCCCGCGCCAACCGTCCATTCCACAAACTCGGGGCTTAAGGGCCTGTTATGCCGCGTTTCATCGACAAAACCCCCCAATCCTCGTTTGAGGCTGCTAATGGCCAACGGAAGCGAAAACCGAGCCGCATAAAGGGAATGCCAAGGGTAACCAGTTGGCAATTGAAGCGGCTCCAATTCCACCTGAACCTCAAGCACCGGGCGTCCTATCCAGGCCCGTAGCCTTTGGGTAAACCGGGCAATGGTGTCCCCCTTTTCATCAACCAGAACCCCTTTCACCGTCAATTCGCCCAAGGCGGGACCGGTCGAGCCAACCGTAACCTCGTCTGCTTTCATCCGGCTACCGGGCAGGAAAACCAACTGAATGGCGCCGCAGTTTTGACGGGATTTGACATCACGAAACGCTTTGATGGCACCCGTTTGGGGGTCAATTTCGGCTTCGAAGAACTCGTTTCGAACCGCCTTTTCATCCGCCAACCGCATTCGAGCCCGAGGAACCGGTTTTGCCTCGCCCCCTTTGCGGGGAATCCAGCAATAGCCCAAGGCGGGAACTTCTACCACACAGCGGCTCAAATCAACATCCTTGGAAAACGCTTTCACAACCCCTTGGATCTCAAGATGGCCGGTTATGGCGCGCGATTCGAAAGCAATCCGACGAGTAAACGCACACCCGTTAAACAGAAGGATCCCCGGGGCTTCAGGGGCGCCTCGCAAAAGCCTTGCGGCCAACAATTGAGCCGTGGATTCCAGCACCGCCGCCGGATCCTTTTCCTGTTCCTCAAAAGCATCCTCGGCCTCGGCTAGCAACCGACGGCTTTGGGACCATTCACCAACACCCTTATCAAGGACTTCATGGATCGCCCCAAGAGCAAACGCTGCGTCCACTTTGCGACGGGCTCTCGCCCGGTTTGCCCGGCGGCTAACCGGGTCAACCTCAGGCGGTTTGTCTTGATTATCGGGTGCCAGCCAATCAAACGCAAAATCATCCGCGGGGGCTACACCGGGGTATTCCGCTGGGGTCGCTTCGTTGAAATAGTCACTTAAGAGTAGCCAACGCCCCATAACGGGACCCAAACGGGCGA
This sequence comes from Gemmataceae bacterium, assembly GCA_009691815.1. Classification (GTDB taxonomy): domain Bacteria; phylum Planctomycetota; class Planctomycetia; order Gemmatales; family Gemmataceae; genus SYLG01. The sequence goes on from SIAL01000017.1 coordinate 2,916, forward strand.
GTGTGCCGACAAGGGTGGCCAGGGCACCAGGGGCGTTTCGGTGGCACAACACCACGGTCGGGGCATGGTCCTCGCGAACAGCGCGGCCCAAATGATACGCCATATGAAACCATGTCTGCATCGATTCGGCCGGCAAGGGCACGCGAGCCAACGCCTCGATGGACTTACCGTCTGACCCGGCCCAGCTTACCACAGGGCTTCGGTAGTGGGGCACCGTGGCTTCGTCAAACGAAACAAGGACCGCCCGTCGATACCCCGCTTGTTGTAAAAGGAGGGGATAGTTGGGGTTTAGGCCAGCTGATGCCCGGGCGAAAACCTTTGGTTCCCGCCCCAAAAGGGCCTCGTAAGTGGCTTTGGCCTTTTTTAAGTTCCATTCTTGAGATTCCACCGAGGTTAGCGGATCATCTCGTTCGATTTGAACGCCCCCCAAAACCTCGATTTGGCCAAGGTCCACCAATTCCCTAAGGCGTGAAAAGCTCTCGGGATGCTTTTGTTCCAACTCTGCCAACCATGATCCGCTGGCAATCAGGTTGCGAGGATATTCCCCGGCAAGCCAAGTTCCGCTTTTCAGATCGCTTTCAGACAAGGCCGGTCCCAAGATCAGGTCGAGGTGAAACAAGCCATGGGTGGTGATTCCCTCTCGGGCCGTGACCAATAAGGCAGCCGCATCTTGGGCTTTGGTGGTCGCCAAGGCGTCATCGCCGTCCAAAATGGCCCGGGCGGTTTCGGAAACAAGTTGCCAAAATTGGCTGGAATCGAGCAGGTTGGGGTGGTCCTGAGATTCACAAAAGGCATCCAGCCAAGCCTTGCCCAATCCCAGTGCTTGAAGCTTAAGAGCTTCCCCGGTTGCCAATAGGATAGGTTCAATGGGCAAGGAGGGGTTGGAATCGCCCTCGGTTCGTGAGCTATCCGACCCACAAATTTCAATCACCTCGCTGCCCGCGTCACGGGCCTTTTGAACCCAGTCTTGGGGTAAAAGAGCTAGGGTTTGCGGGCTTACAGAATAAATGTGGTTGCCGCGAACGGGATCGTGATCATAGGGGCCACCCGTTAGAGGCAATCCCTCAAGCCTAACAAGGATCTCGGGCCTCCACAGTTCCAACCAGCCTCCAAACCAAACGCGGACCTCCTCATCCGAAAGGTAGGTAATGCTGGTCGATGGCATTTTGTGATTGGTCAGATAGATCGCGGTAAACGGGCAATTCGAGGGAGTCATCGTTCCCAAGGGTCCTTTCCATCCTGATTATGTAACCTATTCCATTGGTCTATGCCTTGTACCCCTCCGGGGAAACTGTAATAATGAAGGTTGGCGGTCAGGGTGCAATCTGTTCAAGTGGTTAGCCAAGAGGGCCTTCCCCATGTCTATTCGTCGAAAGGGTTTTACGCTTATTGAACTTTTGGTGGTTATTGCCATCATTGGTGTCCTAGTGGGACTACTTCTTCCCGCAGTTCAAAAAGTTCGTGAAGCGGCGGCTCGTGCCAAAAGCATGAACAATCTCAAACAGATCGGTTTGGCTATTGAAGCCACCTTGGGCAACACCACCAAAGCCGAATACCCGCCGGCTTATGGCGCGTATTCCGAAGGCGGATTCCCTTGGGCCCTCAATAATATTCCAACCAATGTTTATGGCAGCCTTTTTTACTATCTGCTTCCCGGGTTGCAGCAAGACAACCTGTACACCCAAGCCAAGGAAAACGGCATTCCCAATGTAAACAAGCCGGGCAATTTCCCCGCCGGAGTTATCCCGGAAACCAAACGCGTTCTTGCTTTTGTTTCGGACTCCGATCCCACCACGGTGGGCACCCTTGGCCTAGCAAGCTATGCGGCCAATCCGTTTGTGTTTCGTGGGGGAACTTTTGGAGGCGCGGATGCAACCTTCCCTAGCATGAATGGTCTTCGTGATGGATCTGTGCTCCCAACAATTGGCGGCAACCCAAACATCCCCAATGCCGCCTCTAGACGCCAATCCCAAATCACCAACGGAGTGGGCACTTCCAACTGTGGGTTCATTACCGAGCGATTTGCGGTTTCTGTTGATGTTCCCACCAATCCCCACTACTGGGCTTCCCCAAACATCATTTTCGATCCGACCATCGATCCCAACGGAAACTACACCAGCAAAAATCCGGTGTATCAAGCAACTCCCGACCCAAAGAGTAGGACCAAAGGGCCCCGTGATGCCATGGCCCAATCTACTTCGACTTCGGGCATCCTTGTCCTTATGGGGGATGGTTCGGCTCGAATCGTAGGAACTGGGGTTTCCGCAAATTCTTGGGCCACGGCGTTTAATCCCGATTCCCGCAATTCTCTCGACAGCGACTTTGGCAACTAAAACCCGTTGAGCCAAAATCCTTAAAGGGGTGCTTGGAAAAGCACCCCTTTTCTATTTGTTAGGTATTCGCCCACGCCATTTCGGGGAGTTTGCGGACCCAGTTTGGTTGGGCAGGGATTTGTGGACCTTCTTCGATTTTGAAGCGGTTTGAAGTAGTAGGCCCACTCCGTGTGCCGTTCTTGATTTAGGGCGGCCGCATTTTCCCTATTGCATCATTTGTCCGTCTCTGACGCGTCCGGCTCGTTAAAAACAGGTGATGCAAAATCCGTCGGTGGGACGATTAAATGGGGATCGTGACCGTTTGGTTTTTTTATCTGAAAATAAGGATCCCTTTGGCCGCTTGGAAACCGGGGCCTCATCAAGATTGTCTTAAGGAGTCACGATTTGGCAATCGGTTGTTTTGATTTTTTTGACGGGCATTTGTAGGTGGTGGCCGAGAATTCCCTGATTCTCTGCAGATGTTAGGAAAGCTAGGGCCGAACCAAAAATTAGCGGTTTCGTCTCAAATAGCCGAATTTGTATCGAAGGTAGCAATCGCCTACCCAACCGGGAAGAAGAAGGTCATTGAGGGCGAAAAGATAGCGAACAAACCCGGGTAGCGTGGCTACTGTTTTTCGTTTACGAATCATATTCAGGATTTTTTTTACGCAAGTTTCCACCGGCCAAAGCCGCAAGGGTGGAACAGGCGGGGTTTCGTGTACCAACCCGTTGCCCTTAAGGACCGAGTACCGGAGGGGGGTATCCACAAATCCTGGGCTGAACACGCCCACATGGACCCCATCTCGGAGCATTTCCATTCTTAAGGCATCAAAAAGCCCCTGAATGGCAAACTTGGTGGAACCATAAACGGAATATTCCGGCGCGGCTTGGCGACCGGTAAGGCTACTCACCGCCACCAACGATCCTTTTCTTTCCTTGATGTGGGGAAGGGCCGCCTTGGTGACATGGATTGTGCCCATGTAATTGACTTCCATTACGCGGCGAATTGTGGCCGTGGTGGTTTCGGCAAAAGGCGCCCGAAGGGAAATCCCCGCGGCGGCAACAAGGATATCCAGACCCCCGGTTATTCCGACCAGCTCGTTGATTTTGTGTTGAACGGCGATTTCGTCCGTGATATCGGCAACAAGGACAATGCCTTTTCCCCCCATTTGGGAGGCAATCTTTTCCAATTCCTCTTGGCGGCGAGCCATGAGGCCAACGGTTGCCCCTTGTTGGGCCAACGCCAAGGCCGTGGCTTTACCTATGCCCGAAGATGCACCGGTTATGAGTACCACTTTTCCCGAAAAAAAACCCATGACCGATTTCAAACTCCCCTAAGCAAATGTTCAACCGTTTTGCCACTATCCAAAGGCTAACCGTTATTACGCTGAATCCATTCAAGACTTTTTTCCAAACCCTCTGGAATGGAAACCTTTCTGCGCCAACCCAATTTTTCCGCCGCTTTGGCGGTGCTAAAGGTACAGGGGCGAAGCATCAGGCGAACAGCATAGCGGGTGAGGATGGGCGGGTTTGGGTAGGCGGTGAGGCGACCCGCAAATTCTACCGCCGAAGCAAGGCTCCAGACGAACCATTCCGGGAGAAAAATGGTGCGGCCTTTCCCGCCTATCAATTTGGCCAAAAGGTCCGCAAACTCCCTAGCCTTGATTTCACCTTCGCTTGACAAGTGAAAGGCTTCCCCGGAAACCCCCGGGGTTTGGCCCGCTAGGACGATTCCTTCGGCGACATCGCCGGCATAAATGATGTTGATTAGGTTTTCGCCATTGCCAATAAGGGGGGTGTAAATGCGTCGGAAAGCCCGAATCAAACGGGGTAAGGTGTAGCGATCCCGTGGCCCCAAAATCCAACTAGGGCGAAGAATGACATATTCCCCCGGGTAGTCCTTCCAAAGCATTTCCGCTTCGGCCTTAGCCCGTGCATAATAGTCAAACCAAACAGGCCAACGACCGAGCGTTTCGCTTTCCAAAATCGTGGGTAACCCTTTGGGAGGGTGACCATAAACGGTGATGGAACTTACATGGGCTACCCGGCCAACACCCACCTTAGCGCAAGCATCCCGCAGTTTTCTGGCAACCCCAACCACCTGTTGTTCAAATATTTGCCAAGGGCCCCAATCGCCTACCCGGGAAGCACAATGATAAACTTGGTCGGCCCCATTTAGGGCCCGGGCCAAATCCTCCGCATTCTCGAATCCACAAGGGGCAAAGGTAACTCCCAACGATTGGAGAAAATGGGTATCGCTGCCGGGCCTAGTTATCGCGGTAACCTGATGTCCTTGGGCAACAAGGTGTTCCACCACATGGCTCCCCACCATGCCGGTCCCACCAGTTACCACACATCGAGCCCTCATGGTCCCTTTCGGTTCAACCTTATCTTTGCCAACTAGGAAGGATAGGGCCTTGTAGGAAACAAAGGAGAAACAGCCTCCGCTTTCCCAAGTAAGTCTAGGGAAAGGCGGGGTTCAATAGGATTCCCCTTTAAGAAATTGTGTAGATTGGGAAGACTAGGAAGCTTTAGAAGCGGCCGTGAGCATTTGGGAGGGAATCGGTTTCAAACCCGCCGATTCGTCCGCCTTGGCTTGGGCATTGTCGATCCCGGCTTGAATGCGCCCGGCATATACCTCGAGATCTTCCTCATTTAGGTTGGGTGGGACCGGAATCGGTTCCCCAATGACAAAAACGACTTTGCTAAAGGGCAAAGGGAGGGCAAACTGGTCCCAACTTTTCAAACGCTTGGCCTTGGAGTAGCCCACGGCAAAGGGGACCACCGACCGACCGGTAAAGGAGGCAATGGCGGCAACCCCCTGCTGGCATTTTCGCCGAGGCCCTTTGGGACCATCGGGGGTAATGGCAAGGTGGAATTTCCGCGCTTGGGCGACCATACCCTTGATGGCCAAAACCCCTCCTCGCGTGCTTGAGCCACGAACCGTTTGAAAACCGAGCCATTCCACCGCCCGGGCAATCAACTGGCCATCCGCGTGGCGGCTAATGAGTACGGCAATGTCTAAATTGCGCATCCGATAGGCGGGGACCAAAATATTCTCATGCCAAAAAGCATAAACATAGCGATTTGGACCGATGTCCTTGGCATTCCAGCGCGGTTCGAGACCAGGAAAAAGAGGCTCATAGCGGTACCGCAAGGTCAAGTTCCAAACCCGAATCAAAAGGGACGCGCTCAAAGCGAGTGCCTCTATTAAGATCGGGTTGCGGATTTTCACAAAAAGATTTCCAGAATAAGCGGTTTCCCAAGGGTTTATCATCCCCGACAAGGTAGTTTGGGATCAAGAGAAAACAGAGGTCCGTTGGTATTGGGTGCTTGAAAAAGGCCTATTAGGCAATCGGCAATGTTCCCTGAAATACTTCGGTGGCGGGTCCCGTCATAAAAACACGATTGGTCGTTTCATCCCATTCCAATTGCAAGTCGCCCCCCCGAAGGTGGCCGATGGCCCGGCGGTCAAGTCGCCCAGTAAGGACCCCCGCGACCAAAACGGCACAAGCACCGGTGCCGCAAGCAAGAGTTTCGCCGGTGCCCCGTTCCCAAACCCGCATGGTGAATTCGCCCCGGTTGTCTACCCGAACAAATTCGACATTGGTTCGTTTGGGAAAGGCGGCATGGGTTTCCACTTGGGGGCCGATGCCAAAAACCAAACTCGATTCAATCGCATCAACAAAGGTAACCGCATGGGGATTGCCCATGGAAACGCAGGTAAATCGAAAGATGTTGTTGCCAAGGACAAGCTCGGATTCTTGGGGCGGGGAACCGAGCAATGTTGTGGGAATAAGGGCCGCTTCGAGAATCGGTTCCCCCATATCCACCCGGACTTGGCACACCTTGCCTCCATCGATGGACAAATCCAAAGACAACACTCCGCGACCGGTTTCAATGGTGAGTCGATCTTTTTTGCAGATGCCTTGGTCGTAGACCAGTTTGGCGACGCAACGAATTCCGTTGCCGCACATTTCTGATTCGCTGCCATCGGCGTTGAACATCCGCATCCGGGCATCAGCAATGGAGGAAGGACAAACAAGGATAAGTCCGTCCCCACCAACCCCGAAATGACGGTCCGCAATCTTTTGGGCCAAGCTTACCGGGTCGCTTGGTATGGGTTGGCGAAAACAATCCACATAGACATAGTCGTTGCCTAGGCCGTGCATTTTGATGAATTTTAGCATGGTATTTGTCCGGTTAAAACCAAAAGGCAAATGGACGATTGGGGTACGGTTTGGTCGGCTTTTTCGGTTACCAACCGAGGTGGGCCTTGAGTTCCAACAGGCCACCTTCCAAGGATTCCTGTTCGGTTTCAAAGACATTGCCCTTTTGGATCTGCTTGCCGTTGATCGAGTCCATAATTTTGTTACTGAACTTGCCATCGGCGGGAAGGATGCCAATTACCCAGAGGAATTGCCCCCCTTGGTACAACAGCCACGACTGCCCATTGGCACTTGGTTTGATCTCGGCGTTTCGGATGGAAAGCCATAAAGGCGCGGTCATTTTCGGAAATCTCCTTAGTGGTATTTATAGCAAGGCAAAGCCACGGTGCAATCGCTTTGTGTTTACCGGCCTTTGTGGTTGTCTGGTAGGCTTTGAACGGCTTTTACAAAGAGCGAAATCGCCCTATCCACATCGGTTTCGGTGGTCGCTTTTCCCACAGACAAGCGGATCGAGCCTAGGCTCCATTCCCAGGGGTACCTAAGGGCACAGAGCACCGCTGAAGGACGATCCACCCCGGCGTGGCAAGCGGAACCGGTGCTGGCCTGAAGGTCGCCCGCCGCGGCCAGAATTGCCCCTCCACGGAGGTGGCGGACACAAAAATGAAGCGTATTGGGCAGGGTTCTATCAGGATCCGAAGTTCGCTTTAATCGTTCCCCCAAGGAGCTTGAAATTCCCTGCCAAAGGCGTTCCCGAAGGGCTTTCAGGCGTGGGGCGACCGTGTCGAGTTGTTGAACAGCCGTTTCGGCGGCATAGGCCATCCCTAGAGCAAAGGCAACATTTTCTGTTCCCGAGCGGAGGCCTTTTTCTTGACCGCCCCCAAAGAGGATCGGTTTCAGGGGAACCCCTTGCCGAACCCAAAGGGCACCCACCCCCTTGGGGGCGTAAAACTTGTGCCCTGTGATGGATAATAGGTCCACCCCCAGTTCCTTGACATTGACAGGAATCTTACCCAGAGTTTGGGCGGCATCGGTGTGGAACAGGATTCCCCGGGGATTGAGGATTTTGGCTATCGCTTCAATGGGCTGAATGGATCCGATCTCATTATTGGCGTGCATGATGCTTACTAACAGGGTGTTGCTGCGAAGGGCTTTTTCCACACTATGAGGGGTGACAAAACCGGTGGCATCGACATTCAAAATGGTGAGGCGAAAACCCAGCGTTTTCAGGAATAAAGCGGTTTGCATGGTGGCGGGGTGTTCGATGGCGCTAACGATGAGGTGGCCCGGGCAACCGAAAAAGCGCTTGATGGTGGACCACCCCCGTAATCTGGGAAGGAAAGTTCCCAAGAGGGCCAGATTGTTGGCTTCGGTGCCGCAACCCGTAAAAGTGATGGAGCCGTGCAAGCCGCCAAGCGCGGCGTTCAACTGGCCGCGGGCATCGGTTAGGGCTTTGGCGGCTTTTTTGCCTGAGGGATAATCGCTTGAGGGGTTGGCAAACTCTTGCCCAATCCAAGGCAGCATGATGTCAAGGACGGGTTTATCCACGGGCGTGGTTGCGTTGTAGTCTAGGTAAGGCATAAGCATGGCCCGTTTGGCCGAGATGACAAAAAAGCACCGAGATGAAAAGAATCAGGGCCCCCGAAATCGAGGGCCCCAAAAAATGCCAACGATTTACTTGGCGGGAAGGAGTTTCTTGAGTTCGGCAACGATTTTTTCAACATCGCTTTCTTTCAGTTCACCCTTTTTGAAAGCCAAGTTGGTTTTCACATTGCGCTTGTTATAAAAGACAACGGTAACTTCCGCGTCTTTGGCAATGTTGTAACCTTTAGGCCCAGCCGGTCCATCAACCGACAGGACAGTTTCCTTGATACCTTCTTTTTTCGCCAAATCTTTCAGTTTCTTGTCGAAACCTTCTTCGTCATTTAGGAAGACAACAAAGCTCCCCATGGAGCAGTCGGAATTTTTAACGGTGGCTTCGTCAATTTTCTTGACCAAACTGGTCAAGTTGTCGGAGATCTCGCGGGCGAAGATCATCGCGACGGGGTTGCCGCCGTATTTTCAGACAAGGCAACGCTTCTGGCCTTCATCAGGTCCAGTAGCATGCAAGGGGTTAAATGCCCCGGGGCTTTTGCCCACTTGAGGCCCGGACTTGAGCGCACTATCGGCAAATCCAGCACCCACAAAAAGTGCAAGAGCAGCCGCGCCCAAAAGTAAGCGGGAACGCATTGGTTGAATCCTCCTAATTGTGACCCCATTGGCCACACTATAAAGGATACCAATGAATCTTGTGGGTGCAACCCGAATTGTCCCAAGAATCGATAGGTTTGCAGGAATTTTCACAAGTTTTGGCGAAGTTGTTTCCAAAAAGTTGCCCAAAAGAGTCTTTTGGGCAGGGCATTGGGTCCGAAAATTGCGAAACTTTCACCAAGAATATTGGCTAGGGAAGGGATTTCCTATGAACAAAAGCGTTGTGAATCCAAGGCCCTTGCCTTGGAAAAATGGACAACCAAATCCTTCCAAGTTTCAAAAGACGGCCTAAGGCTTTTTGGTCCCTAGGGATCCGGAAAAGGGTTCATGTTTAGGTATTTTCCTATTTCTACCTTCTCCTTATACTGTCTTCCACGATTTGTTTTTTGCTATTTAACTATTGGCGCTCATTCGCATTCATTTGTGGTTAACACAAATTCGTAAAATGGAGAGTTGTTAGATAATTTGCCTAATCCTAATTTTTTTCGGTTTTCCTTGGTGGGAAACGACAATTCAAAGCCTAACCCCGTGGTCGGCTGTTTTTCTAGGATTCCCCGCCGAAGGTTTACCTCTTTTCGAAGGCCCTGTTAGTGCGTTGGATGGGATCCAGGTGAAGGGAGCCAAGTGATTGGCCTAAGCAAAGCAAGGGCGTTGCTCATTGCCAACTGATTGAATTAGAAAAGGAGGGGAATTTTTTTGGCCAAAGTCTCCATTTGCGAAAGGGTGTCGCCAGAGTGTGCCAAAAGGGTCAAATCTTCGGGCTTGACCAGCCCGCCGTGAAACAACCAAGCCCGGGTCCGAATCAGGCGATAGAGTCGGATTACCTTTCGGTCGCTAATGGTGACCCGAAAGTCGATTGGCATCGCCCGAATGATCCGCTTAAATTCGGCAAAGAGTTCCTTGGGAAAAAAGGTTTCCCTGTCATTGAGGAGTGTTTGGTGTGCTCCTGTTCCCTTGGTTCGCTCGGCGGAAAACTGTTGGGCCAAAAACTGATTCGCAATCGCAAAATCCTCAAGGGAACATCGCTGATTGGCCCAGGGCATTACCGAGCGAAGGCGATACCCCTCGGCTTTGAGCCCAAGGTCCACAAGTTGAGTAAAGTGATCCTCCTGAACACTCTGGCAAAGGACTTTTAGGGAGAATCGGTCGCTAAGGGCCAACAGTTCCGCTTGATCGGGAATTTCATTGGTGGCACCAAACAGGACCTCAAGGGGCACCTCAACCGGTCTGCCATCTTGATAAGATTTGCGTTCGTTAATGATGGTCAGCAGCAAATTGAGAATCGCGGAATTGGCTTTGAAGATTTCGTCCAAAAAGGCCACCCTAGCCTTAGTAAGCTTCCCCTCGTCCCGGCGAAGATAATGACCTTCTCGCAAAGCATTGATATCGACTGGGCCTAATATCTCCGAGGGTTCCGTAAAGCGGGTGAGCATATATTCAAAATAGTCGGACCCGGTGACCCCAAGCGCTTGACAAAACTTCACGATCAGATCCGATTTTGCTGTTCCAGGTGGCCCCACCAAAAGGAGTGGCTCACGGGCAATGGCCGCGATCATCATCAGATCGAGGATGTTGTCCTTGGCAATGAAATGCCCTCCAAGAACATCTCTTAAAGCGAGAATTCGGGAGCGTGCGACCTCGGCTTGTTCGGTGGTAACCGGAGGGTGTTTTGTCATGCTCTGGTTTCCTTGGAAAGGAGGTTTTTTTCAATGCGGGCAAGGTCGCCCCTAATCCGGGTTCGGAGGATTTTTTCATCCGAGATGATCCATTCGGAAATGCGTAGCGGGGCCGTTTCCGTAATCGCCAAGACTAGGGCTTCGATCCATTCGATTTGGTGCCTTTGATAGCAAAGCCTTTGGGCCGTTTCGCGGAGCTTTGGGGCCGTGGCAAAATAGTCCCGGATAGGGAGGATCCAATAGGGGATGGAAACCAGTTTTTGGCGAAATTGGGTTTCTGGAACCGAGGCAAGGGCTTGGATATAGGCGACAACCTTTTGACAAAGGGCTTGCCAGGGTTCGTTTCGTTGCTGGTTAAATAGTTGGATATTTTGCATCTCTTGGGTGATTTTGGATTCGACAGATTCCAAGAGTTGGACGGGATCCCCTGCTAGGCGCACTCTTTGGCAGTCCAACAAAAAGCGGGCGTGTAGCGTGGATTCCGTGGGGGGCATTGACTCCATTCCGGTGCCCAAGGCTTCCAAAAGTGTGGTTGCTAGGCCGCGAGCTCCTAATTGAAAAAGGAGCGGAATTTGTCGGGTGGTAAACTGAAAATAGCCTTTGTCCATTCCTGGGGTTTTGCCACCTAGCCAAAGTCCAATGGCCCCGGGCCGAATCAGTTGGCGGATCATCCAATCAAGGAATGGGGGATTTTGGTTTTGAAAGAAGACCTCGGCGGCTAATATGCGCGCCCCAATTCTAAGGGAAATGGAGCCGGGATTGGGACTTGATTGAAGGAATTGGCGGGCCCCCTCTAAAAGGTGGCAGGCATCGGCGGTGGGAAGGATAAGGATCCGGTCGAGAATGGCCGCCCATCTGGATTCGGCATCGGGTTGGTTTGGGGAGGAAGGGGCCGCATCCCGGCAAGTACGGCCGAGGGCACCCGGATGGCCCAGTGGATCGAGTAGCCTTTGGAGTGGATCGCCCGCTGGGAAAGCTCGGACCGACTGGTGGGGTTCCAAAATGCGAGAGGTTTCGCGCAGATAATCAAGCGCAAATGTCGTCCATTTTCCCAAGGCAGCCGCTTCGCGAAGCCAAGGAGATTCAAGGGGCCCGGAAGCGTTGGTTCCTTGCAGGGCTTGGTTCACCCGGTGAGAATAAGCACGGGAAAGGAGGCCCCCCAAGGGTTCGGTTGCGAGATTGGTTTGGGCCAATTCGCCCAGTTGCCTTGCTCGTTTTCCCTCTCCAAGGCGGGCAAAACCAAAAGCAAAAGTCCATTGAATGATGGCAAGGGTTCGACAGCTTTCATGGGTCATACCTTGGGAGGTCAACCACGCCTTCACGCCCTCAAGTACATTGGACAAGCCTTGGTTGGTTCCGGTTTGGTCATGATGACTTTTGGCAACTAAAGGAAGAGGCCATTCGACACTTGGACGAATGCCTCCCTCCAAAACCTTTACCAGCAGTTTTTCGCCCCCTGCCAGAGTGGCGGTGGGGTTGTCGAAAATTGATTTCAAGGCTAACCACCCAAACCACTGAAGCCTTATTGGGGCATCAAGGCAATCGTGGCATAAGGTGTCATGAATGGTTTGGAATGCTTGAAATTCCTTTGTTGTTCCGGCAGTTTTTTTGGAGGATACATCCAGAATCAGGCCGGTCAAAAACCAGTTTTGGTGATCAGGGCCCGGATTTTTTATTGGCCATCCGGTGGTAAGGGCCAAGAGGTCGGGCTGTTCGGGGCGGCCAATTTTCCGAGCCAAAGAGGTGTGCCATTCGAGCATGAGGGTTCCGGTTTGGGTTGTTACCTCGGTTGGCTGTTTCCAAAGCTCGTGAAGGTGGGTCAAGGCCGTCCAAGGGATTTGCCCCTCGGCTTGCCATGCCGCTTCCAATTGGGGCCAAAGGGATTCTCGTTGGGGAGAATCCCATGGACCTTGGGCATTTTCAAATTCTTCGACAACCTGTTCTGACGGGTTGGGTCCCACGATTTTTGATGCTGTTTTCCGGGTTAGCGGGACCGGATTTTGAAGGATGACAGGTTCAGGGGACAAGGGAGGTTTGGTAGGGACCTTCCGTTTTTCGGACTGTTTTCGTTTCTTTTGAGTAGCAGGAGCGTTTTCTGGAGCGGAAGGGAGGCGCAGGAGGGCGTCGCTTGCAATTGGGAAAACCTCCTCCACTTGGGGCGGGTTTTCCCAAGAAAACTCTACGGTTTTGGCCCATGTTTTTAATTGCTCCGCCTCACCCTCGATAACGAAGCGCACAAAAGTTTCAAGACTCTTAAGGGCGGCCCTTGGGGCTTGCCGGGTGTGGAAACTCGTGTCCCCTTTGGGTGTGAGCCAAACCAGTCGATCCAAGTCTAAACCAAAAAGGCGGCGGGTAATTTCTGGACCGGGATCGGGGAAGAGTCTGGATTTTTGAGGAAGATAAAGCCCCGGTGTGGCGCGCTGATGAAAAAACGCTCTCCCTGGTGGATCTCCAGCCGAGTTTGCGGGGATCTCGCGAATTCGAAGAAGGAGCAGGGGACCGGGCTTGGCCAAAACGCCGTAACGAAAGGATTCACGGATGTCGCCATTGGCTTGCGTTAGCCAATCCCGAAAAGGCACTTTGTCATGATCCTCTATCACCCAGAGGTCCGGGCGAGATGTGTTGGCGACATCGCTTCGAAGGGTAAGGGGAATGGTCCATTCCGGCATATGTAAAACGGAAGGCTCAAAGGTAACGGGATCGGGGAGTGCCCACTTAATGTCTCCAAGGAGGGGTGTAAACTCCCTAAAGTTTAAGGTGGTCGTTTGGTTTTGTTGATCGAGGATTCGCCAAGTTCCTGTTTGGGATGGGGGGGTTAGGATCCCTTCCAGCGGGTGAATGGTTCCAAACGGAATCCAAAAACCGGAGTGAGCTTCATGAAACAAATCGACAGTGGCCAAAGCTTGGAGCTTAAGCCAAGTGAGGTGGGAAAAGGTGCTTGCCCAAATCCAATAAGACCCTTCCAAGGGGAGATGGCGAAGGGATCCGTTGTTGCCCAGTTTGAGCAATTCATCGATTACCGGTGCGGCAACGGCGGTTTTATGGAACCGGACCAGCCAATTGGTGGATGGTAAAAAGGGTTTGGATTCGATTGATTTTTCTGGGCCAAAGAGGTTCCACAGTCCTTCAAGCTGTTTGGGTTTGGCAATTGGGATCGTCGGTAATATGGTCATCCCGGGAATGGTTTTTGTTTCGATGGTTTGGGCAAAAAATCGATCGTCAATCACCACGGTTTTCCCGGTGGATCCACCGGTCCAAGTGGGACTAGTCTGGCCAAGGGATTCGATTGGGATCGTGCCCTGTTCGATCGCCCTCCGCCAAGCAATAGCATTTTTAAAACGAAAAATCATTCCTGGGACTCGGCCTGCCGGGAACGCATGGGATTGGTGTTGGTTTGGCATGTGGGTTCTGGTTCCGAAGCCGTTACCCTTTCAATGATCCAGTTGCCCAACTGATCGGGTTCTAATACTCCTGACCCGATCAATTGAGCCAAGATTTTTTTGTGAAGCATTTCATGTTCGTGGGCGGTGAGGTCGGCTTCGGAATCCAACTTCACCACCAGATCATGCCGCCCGGTTACCGGGTTTTGCCTTAGGTCCAAACGCAAAAGGCTCATGAATCGACCTTTGTTTTGGCATCCGGCAGGGCAATGCCTTTGGCTTTGAAATAGTGCCCAAGTTCGGACGCATCCAACGATTGCTTTTCAAGCAAAAGGTTTGCCAAAGTTTCCAATAGCTTCAAGTTGGACTTTAGAATGGAAGCGGATCTTTTCCTTTGTTTTTCGAGGATGTGGTTGATGGCGAGATCAAGTTTATCCCGTAGGGCGGTGCCCCAATGGTTTTGCCTGTCGGGGTGGTCGCCTCTTGCGTTGAGTGGGGCAAGGCCAAAGGATCCCAGACCATGAACTTCAACCAGCTCGCGGGCGATTTGCGTTGCCATTAGGATGTCTTGGGTTGCCCCCAAGCTAATATCGCCAAGGAGGAGTCGTTCCGCCTCGCGGCCTCCCATCAAGACGCAAATGCGATCGAGCATTTCGCCCAAGGTAACGACATGGCGATTGGGCCGGGAGAAGCATTCGACATATCCGGAGGTTCCCACTACATCGTCTTGCAGGGAAATTCTCCGTAGAGGAGGGCTATTGGGCGTTAAAAGGGTGGTTAGGGCGTGACCCGATTCGTGAATGGCGACGATGCGCTGTTCGGATTTTGTCATCCTCGGAAGGCGATTCATCGCGGAAAGGGCCCCCTCGATATCTTCGGGGGTGGTCGGATCGGAACGGTTGGCGCGTAGTCTATCCCGGGCAATGGAACGACAAAGGGCTTGCAGGTGATCCCCCGAGAAATGGGTTCCTGGTGCCGCCCCTGGCACACCGTGGCGGGTGCGGTCCACGGCCCGATCTAGGGCCTCGGGGGACAGCGCAAGCCGCCAGGTTTTATCATGAATTTCGAGGATTTTTCGCCTTGCTTCCTCGTCGGGGTAAGGAATCTCCAGTTGGTATTCAAACCGCCCCGGACGCAAAAGGGCGGGATCAAGGCTTTCCGCAAAATTGGTGGTGCCTATGACGAAAACAAGCTCTTCCCGGCGGAAACCATCCATTTCCGTGAGAAGTTGATTGACCAAACTATGTTCGACTCCCGACCCACCATAGGTTCCGCGTTTGACGGCGAAGGAATCGATCTCATCAAAAACAATAACCGAAGGGGCTGACATGCGGGCTTGATGAAAAACCCTTCTGAGGTTGGATTCACTCTGACCGACCCATTTGCTTTTGAGTTCTGGTCCGGAGATGATGGTTACGGTCGCCCCAAGGGAAGTGGCAAAGGCCTTGGCAAAAAGGGTTTTACCCGTCCCCGGCGGCCCCCAAAAAATGATGCCCCGGGGAATTAACCTCTCCAGATGCTGTCGTGAGGCTTCATCGGTGGCAAGGTCGCGTCTTGCCAAGATGTCAAGGACCTCTTCGGTAAGGTGTTTTTTTACATCGGCATAACCGCCGATGTCTTTTTCCAGATCCACATGGGGGATTTCGAGTTGACCGGCCACGGTGGCTTGACGGATCTGAAGCAAGGCATGTCGGGGCGTATCGGGAAAATCGGGCCCCTCGATCCGGGAGAAAATTTTGCGAAGCCTGACGGGATTTAGCCCTGAGACATATTTGTAAAGGTCGATGGGGGAATAGTTGACGCCGAATTTGGCCAATTCATTTTGGGTCACCAACCGGGAGATTCGGTCTCTTGGGATGCCAATGAGGTTTGCTTTCCATGGGAAAAGTTGGGCCACCACCGGGGGCAGGGCATAGGAAGGGTCGTTAAATCCCAACCAAACCAGATCGGGGTTTTCATGGAACAACGGGACGACCTCACGCCCTTGGCTTGTCAGGTCTTGTTGGCTAACGGTGAGGAGGTCGAGGTGCGGTAAAACCACCACCTTGCCGAGGACCAGTCCCCGGACCGCTTCCCGCAATTGGCTCACAATCGAATCCATCATGGATCGCGATTGTAGGGCGGAATCTCCGCCTTGCGTCGCCTCTTTGCGTTCTTGCCCGTCGAGATAAATGCAGCCAATGTTGTCTTTTTTCAATCGCTCACGGAGGATTTTGTAGACGAATACCGTCATGTCTTTATCGCATTCGATCAAAACCGGCATTCCTGAACGGAGGCGGCGAGCGCCCTCGGCCAACAGCTCGCCATAGGCGGCCTCCACGGCATCAAGCGGGGTGATTTCTTCGGAAAGTTTCATGGATGGGGGCATAAGGGGACGGGTCAAACCTCCAGCACAATGGTTAATCGTTTTTGCAAGGGATCCTCGTCGATGGACCGGATTTGGCCCATCTGGGAGGCCTTTTCTCGGAGAGCACGGAGGGTGGCACGGTGGACTACACGGTCCATCAATGCTCTTATGTCGGCAATGCTCCCTTCCAGCAGGTTGGTTGCGGTTTTCTGGGTCTTTGACTGTTCGCGAGATTCCTCGGCCTTTGCATCCTCCAAAACAAGGTTTTGTAGCCTTTTTTTCTCCTCTGCGGCCAATGGGATAGTATCCAATACCACGCCCGCGCGAATCCCGACAAAGGTTTTTCCCCTTTGGGCCACAGTCTCCACCAAAACCGAGCCAAGTTGGGGATCCACGGTGATAAGGAGTTCGGTCCCGTCGGGTTCGCAAGTTCGTTTTTGCAGGAGTCCCTTTTTTGTCGCCTGGGAGTCCGAGGGTCCAAATCCCTCGCCGACAAGTTCCTCGCCAAGGATTTCCGCCATTCGTTCGGGGTGCAAAAGTCCCAGCATTTGAAGCTTTGATTCAACACGGTCGTGAGCCGTGGTTTTGATTTCAAGAGTCTCTTTCACTTCGATGCGATAGGCCCTGCTCATGGTGCCTTCCCAACGGGTAGGGCGGGTTCTGGGGCAAAGTCTTGGGCCAACTCCCTCAAAAACGCGGTAATTCTGGGCATCCAATGGGAATCCGTGGCCTCGTGAAAAGGGAGCAGATATCCCTGTGCTTCATGGTAGGTGTCATCGAGGTATCCGACCCGATTGGCCTGCTCAAATTTTTCCGCCATCCTTGTTCCCACACCAAGTGCCAAAAGGGCGGTTCCTCGTAAATGCTGTCGCTCGGCAAAGAGTGCCCCCTTCCATTCTATCTTGGGGGCAAAGGCGTCGGAAAGGCCCCCCAAGGGCCCTAAAATCTCCCCCACCCAAAGGCAAAGCTGGCGGATCCAATAAGGAGAATTGCATTGGAGGAGCAAATCCCACACAGGCCTTGTTGCCACGGCCCACTGAGCCCTTTCCCCAATCCTTGTTAGATTCGGCGATTCCTTGAGGGCAAGGTGGTACACTTTCCAAGACTTTGCTAGTCGTGTTGCCAAAGCACCCTCGATCCATGGGAAAAGGTCAAAATTCAGCTCATGAAAGGGTTCCGTGGGGCCCTGTTTAGAAAGGCCCAATGTCAAGGGATGGCAAGCGGCCCAAAGCAATCGTGACTCGACTGGATTGTTTTGGGCAAGCGCGTCCAAGGCAGGGGGGAGCCAAGTTTGGCACCAATCCCCAATGATCCAAGCGATCAGCCGATCCCCAACGGTTTGCGGTTTGGGAAGTGCCCTTTTTCCTTGCAAAAGGCCATCCAAAAGGGCGAGGGTGGCGGGGCTGATTTGAATCGGATTTTGGGTGTTTTGAAGTTTCCATGGCAAGGTTTGGGAACCTGCATTTTGCTTGGCTAGCCAAAAGGCCAATCCTTCAGAGAGGCCCTGTTTGAGGGTGTCTAAAGATTTAATCCGCCCCGCCCTTTCCGGGGTCGTTTGGGAAGATTTATGAGGGGATAATGCACCTTGGATTCGCCACCGGACGGTTAGCCAGGGGACCGATTCCCCCAAAACGATTCCTTGCCAAAGGCGCCGGATTTCCGCCTCGAATAGGGTGCAAGTTTTGGTTAAGGAGGGGGCGGCCAAAGGAACGGTTTCCAAGCAAACAGAGTGTGACAAAGTGGCCCCCAAGGTTCCCGGGAGAGTCCATGGGAATGATTTAGTAAGAAAAGAGGGCCTTGGAGCGAATGATTTCAATTGCCGTAACCTGTTGGAAATAATGAATTTACAGGAATTTCCTAGGTAAAACAGCAAAACAGCTGTTTACTACACCCATTGCAAGCACGGACAGCTGGCATTGAACTTGGTTCTTGATTGTCC
>SIAL01000018.1 GCA_009691815.1 Gemmataceae bacterium
CTCCCCCGGATTTTGGCCTATTGGCACTTGGTTCGCCTTATCCCCGAGGGAAAGAATATTGGTTACAACCCGTTTGGTTCCCCGGAATCGAGAAAGGTTGCCGCAGCCAAATGGGCCAACCTGATTGCCAAGGATAAATCCAATACTCTGAAACCCAAAGGCAAAGGGCCA
Organism: Gemmataceae bacterium; assembly: GCA_009691815.1. Lineage (GTDB taxonomy): Bacteria > Planctomycetota > Planctomycetia > Gemmatales > Gemmataceae > SYLG01. The sequence continues at coordinate 172 of SIAL01000018.1, forward strand.
TCCACCGCCGGAGAATCCGAAACGGGCTCAAATAAAAAAAAGTTGACCCTCCGTGAGCTTCTTCGACACGCTTGGAAACGGTAGAATAGAGACTTAGCATTTAGTGATTTCGGGAGACTTGCCATGACCAGCCATCGATTTTGGTTCCGCAGCTTGGGTGGCCTATTCCTTTGCGCCGCTTTCGTTGGCCTTACCCAAGGTCGTCAGGACGATAACGACGCGAAAATCAAGATTGCCAAGGAAGCCCTTGCGAAAGAAAAAGCCGATCGTGAAAAAGCGATCAAAACCCGCATCGACTCCGCGGACAAAATGCTCGCTTCCACTGTCCTTTCCGATACCGCCAAACCCAAGGTAGACAACTACATGCAGGGATCCGGTGGGGGAGGCGGTGGCATGGGTGGCATGGGCGGCTTTGGCGGCGGTTATGGAATGGGAATGGGTATTGGTGGCCTTGGCATGGGGGCAACCCTTCAGGGGGAATCTTCTATGCTTAATGCCAAAGCCAACTTTGGCTTTGTTGAACAGCAAGCCATGTTGGGTCAACAGCAGGTCAAACGAGCCCAAGTTCAAAATAAAATGGCTTCGTTTAACGAAAACATGTATGAACTGGCTCAGATGCCCGAAGTCTATGCGGCCCAACGGGAACAAAAGGAAGCCAAGCGCGACAATGATCGTTTGCAAAAACTCGACAAGGCGGGAGCCCTTGAAAAAGACGAAATGTACCTTGTCCATGATGGGTCGGCATTAAACACCCTGCTTGATCAGGTGACCACACTCCAATCCAGGTTCGGAATCCGTGGGCCCAACATTCCCCTCAGTCCGGACATCCTCGGTCACCTGAACCTAACCAACCCCAATGCGGTTAATGGCGCCGGTCCGCTGCGTGATCCCCGCAAGTTGGTTTGGCCCCTCGCCCTTCGCACAAAAGATTTTGCTCCCAACCGTGTCACCATCGAAAAGATGGCACCCGAATGTGTAAGTCAGGCCGTATCCGGCAACATTGATGGCGATACTTATAACACCTTCATGAATGAAATTAACAAGTTTCAGGATGCCCTCAAGGGCCAAGTGGAGGATATGCGGCCGGGCGATTACATCCTTGCCAAACGCTACCTCTCCGACCTGGAGGATGCCGGTAAGGCGATTGCCGAACCGTCCAATGCCAGCCTCTTCATGTCGCCCGCCAAAAACCCGAACATCACCTCCATTGGTGGTTTGATCGCGGTGATGACAACGAGCGGAATGAAATTTGGTGGAGCCAACTCCCCGGACCTCTCGGCTTATGATGCCTTTTACCAACAGTTCCGGGCTTATGAAGATCAGCTTTCCCGCTCCGTGGGAGCCAAATAGGCCCAAGGGACTTTGCAGGTTTCCAAACGATTATTCGGCAAACGGGGCGCGCGGGCGTCCCGTTTTTGTTGATACAAAACCCTTACTTTGGAACAGGATTCAACAAGGCCGTTTTAAGGGCGACCTTTAAGGGATCTTCACTTCCCGGAGCGACCCAACACCAATCGCCAAGGTTTGGGTCTTTTTCCGCCCAGGCTTTTTCTGTCGGGACATACCCGGTCACCGATTCTCCATATCCGGCACACAAAACCACCGCTTCCGGTCGAAGCGATTTGGCATACAGTTGGTATTCCACATAGCTTTCTCCGGGGGCCAACAATAGGGCCGCACCCCCAAAATCAAGTATGGGCAAGTCTAGGGGCCGTTGGAGGCGTTCTTGACAACTGAGGCCCATTGCGGCCAAACACTGATCAAAGGACCGGGGAGCATGTAGCTTGGCTTCAAGCGACGCCGTGTCAAAACCCAAAGTGTTACGAAACGTCAAAGAATAAGGGACACTGGCAAACCGAAACCCCGGATTTTTAAGCGGTTTGGCCGTGGCGAGAGCCTTGGTCATGGCCTCCGCAAGGCGGCCCGCAAGGAGCATCCGATTGCCGGGGGCGCCGTCATTGTATTTTCCCGCCGTGACATTCCCGCTGCATCCGGAAAGGTAAATCGCCTGCAAGCCGGGGTGGGCTTGTTCCACCATGCGCCTTGCCAACCCCGGAAAATCCGACGAGACGGCTCCTTTGCCATATTGGCTCATAGGGTGGGTCGCATAACAAAAGAGCGCCGCCAGAGTTTGCCCGGAGCTTTCCAGCGAGATCATGGCCATGTCCGGATCAATTACCCCCGTTTCGCCCTGCCTAAGCTCCGCATCGCGGGTTGTGCTGCCTCGGTCAAACCGGATCCGGCCTTTGGAATCGAGCGTCCGCCTGTTGCTGGAAACATCTTGAACAGGGATTCGTGAGGCACAAATCTTGTCCACGGTTTTCAGATTCCCAATGGCGATCTTGGCCGCTCTGGCCACTCTTGCCACCGCTACGGCATGAAAGTCGGCAAAGCAAACCGAACCTTTTGACACCGCTTTTTTGAGGATCTCCTCGGCGCGAAGATCCGCCACGGGCGCGTCGTGTTGATGCACCGAGGAGACGAGGACTCGTTCCGGGGTGGTTCCTGTGGCGTCGGCCAAGGCTTTGCGCCAAGCATCATGGGCCGTATGTCTTATTTCGCACCAATCGGCCGACACGATCACCACCGGGGCGTGGCCCTTCGCAACCAGGACGATTCCTTTGGCAAAAAGCGGGTCCAAATAAGAGACCACCGGGCTAATTCCACCTCCCATGCAGGGATGACCCACCGGTGGGTTTATTTCCGCCGAGAATTGTCCAAGCCGAAGGCCGGAAGGATCCGTGGCACCAGACAACCCGGGTATTGCCAAGGCAAGTGAGGCATAGCCCATTTGTCTTCGATTGAGAGACTGGGATTCCATTTTGGGCACTCCACTGGGAGATTAGAGGTTTGGGACCGAGGGATCTGTAAAGTATCCTAATCCAATTGGCAGGTTTTGGGGGGGATCCAATCATGCGAATCATCCAAGTTTTTGCGGTAGGCCTCGTTTGCGTTTTGTCTTTGGGTTCAAGGGTGACCGGGGAAACCGGGATTTCCCCACGCGATTGGCCCTCGTGGCGTGGCCCCACCAGCAATGGCGTTGCGCACACATCGGCGAAGCCACCCCTCAAATGGGACGACAACACCAACATATGCTGGAAGGTGGAATTGCCCGGGCCTGGAAGTGCCACCCCGATTGTGATAGGGGATCAGGTGATTGTTCTGACCGCTACGAAAACCGATAAACTGGCCAATCCAGAGGAACTTCCCCCAAGAGACAGTCGCTTCGAAACGAAAACCAAAGCCCCCGATCGGTTTTATCGTTTTGAGGTCCAGAGTTTTGCCCGGGAGACGGGGAAGTTGCTTTGGACCCGTTCTGTAAAACAGGCGGTTCCCCATGAAGGCCATCACGCCACCCATTCCTATGCGGGAGGGTCGCCCGCCACCGACGGCAAACGGATCTACGCGTCGTTTGGCTCCTTTGGGGTTTATGCTTTGGATCTTTCCGGGAAAATCCTTTGGAGCCGGGACCTTGGCCGTCTCAATACCCGATTGGGTTGGGGAGAGGCGGTTTCCCCGGTGGTGTCCGGGGACAGCGTTGTTCTCAACTGGGACCAAGAAGCGGATTCGAGTTTGATTGTGCTGGATGCCGCCAAGGGAAAAACCCGCTGGCAAGCCAAGCGGAATGAAAAATCGACATGGTGTACCCCCCTTATTGTGGAACATAAGGGGCAATTCCAAGTTATTGTGAACGGAACCAATCGAATCCGCTCCTATGACCTTGCCGATGGCAAGGTGCTTTGGGAGGTGTCGGGCATGACCGCCAATCCCATCCCCTCTCCGGTGGCCGGGGATGGTGTGGCGTATGTGATGAGTGGCTATCGTGGGTCGACGGCCGTGGCCGTCTCTCTGGACGCCAAGGGCGAAGCCGAAAACATGGTTTTGTGGAAACACGCGAAAGGGACCCCCTATGTGCCTTCGCCCATTCTATTTGGTGACAGGCTTTATTTTACTCAGGTAAATTCCCAAATGTTAACCGTCCTTGATGCCAAGTCCGGCAAGCCGCTTTTGGAAGGGGAACGCCTTCCCGGCGTAAGCAGTTTTTACTCTTCCCCGGCGATTGCCAACAACAGGATCTACTTGGTGGACCGAGGGGGCACCACCCTAGTCTTATCCGCCGAAGACAAACCAAAGGTGTTGGCGACCAACCGACTCTCCGACCGAATTGACGCCAGTCCCGCCCTAAGCGGGGAGATGCTTTTTTTGCGAGGGGAAAAGTATTTGCACGCCATTGCCGAGAAAAAGGACTGAAAATCGTCCCCGGGGGAAAGCCAACCAATTCTCTTGGTTGATAGGCATCTAACGAAAACAGCCCCCGGAAAATTCCGGGGGCCGCTTTATTTCAAGTTGCGTCGCCATTAAAAGGCCTCTTTGCCTTTGCTGTCACCCTTGCCCGGTGCTTGACCTTTGGGATCTTGGGCTTTGGGAGATTGACCTTTGGGATCTTGGGCTTTGGGCCCAAAGTCCATGGGAGGACAGGCCAATCGGTGCGATAGGAATTTGTCGATCAAGCAGGGCTTGCAACCGTTTTCCACCCAAGAAAGGCGGCGAACGCAAACCTCTTTTTCGACACAAACCGGCACCCGTCGGGTGATGGTCACGGCAACCTCTTCGGTCACCGTATAGGGAACCTTGCACCGAACCTCGACAGGGACCATTTTGCACACGGTCTCTTTTACCTTGCGACAAACGGTGACTGGTTCCATGGCGCAGGTGGTTTTGCAGATCTTTTTGACCTTGGTTTCTTCCACCATTTCGCAAACGGTGTAGGGGACCTTTCTGGTGACGGTGTAAGGAACCATCTTGCAGGTCACATGGGGGACCATTTTGGTTTTTTCTTCCACCTGGGTGGTCCAGGTTACACAGGGTACAGTCTTGGTGAGCATCTCGCGCTCCATTCGTGTGTGGCAGGTGGTGTAGGATTCGTCCCAGTGCGATCCTTCGACGAACGGCCATGCTTTGGACGCGCCCTTTATCTTGCCTTTGGTGGTTGCCTTGGACCCTTCCGAATCGGAACCAGGTCGTTTGTGCCCCTTCCCCTCACCGTCCACATAGGCACCCTTGGCGATTCGAACCGTGGTGTAAGGAACTTCCTTAACAACTTTTTCGCATTCATAGCGGCAGGTTGTGTAGGGAACTTCTTTCACGCACTCATCCATGTAAACCTTGCGTACTTTGCAGGGAACTTCCTTGATGGTGCAGACGGCTACCTTGCGACAAATCGTATAGGGGACTTCTTCTGACACAACCTCGCGAACCATGCGGGTTACCGGAACGCTTTCGCATACGGTGCTGCAGCGAAGGACTCGGCGACAGCGGGTTTCGGGTTCGATGGCTTTGGCAATTTTGCCACCCTTGGCCCCTTCGGAACCCTTGAGATTTTCACAAGGGTCGCAGGGCATAACCGTGTAGGTTTCGGTTACCCATTCCAATTTTTTACGCATCCGGGTCTCACAGGTGGTGACCGGTTTACAAACCGTTTTGCACACGGTGCGGGTACCGGATTCCGTTTCGGTTTTCCACTCGCGGCAAGGAACCTGCTTTACCGAGTCTTCGATTTCCACGCGCCGCACACAGTACCGAACCTCTTTGGTGTGGTGTTCGACGATCGGTTTGCGAATGTAATTAACCACCTCGCGGGTATGTTGCTCGCAGATTTTCTGGCACACTTGGCCGGATTTGGTGTGGGTTTGGGTTTCTGTTACGGGCTTGCAAACGGTATAGCAGATGGTCTTTTCACCCTTGACGGCGACCTTGCGACACACATTGTATTTGATCTCCCGCTGGGTCGTCTCGATCTCGGGACGGCACCGGGTTTCGGTTTCTTCACGGATGCAGGTTTTTTTCACCGGTCGAGAAACGGTGTATTCCTGATCGAATGTTTCAGTGTGGTAACGGGGTTTGAGGACCGTTTCTTCGACCGTGCGCACGATGGTTTCGCGGCAAGGTTTGTAGATCGTTTTGACCTCTTCCTTGTAGCAGGTTTTGCTAATGGTTTTGCTTGATTGTTCGCTTACCGTCTTGTAGCAGGTCACATAGCGTTTTTCGAGATGACTGTCCCACACCAGTTTGTAGGTGGGACGATAGTTGTCACAAAACGAGGGTGACACGCAACCGGGATCTTGCGCTCCCTTGGATATCGAGGCGTATTTGCCCACGCCAAGGTTGGAGGCGAATGCGGGCTGAACCATCAGTCCGCAGACAAGCGCAACCCAGGGCGTCAGTTGACGCAACTTCATGGAACCAATCTCCTCAAACACCAGGCGAAACACGGTACAAGGTCACATCCATGGAGCCATATCACCGTTGTAAAAACACCCGAATCCCTCTGAGGACCAGCCTCGGTCATAGGGGTCGGTGGAACTTCCTGTCCGCGAATGGCTGGCAAGCGGGGAGCCCGGTAACTGTTTCCGCCCACCCAACCGTCACTTTCATCGGGAAGTGGCATCAGTGAGTATGACCACCAATCCGGGGGATTGAGCGCAGAGGATGGTTTTTCATCCTCTTGTGTGGATTTGGTCAATTGTGCGAAAAAGGAGGAGAAAACCGAACGGATGGACAACGCCTTGCTTACGGATTGGGGGACCCTTTTCCTCTACAAAAAGCGATGATTACATTTGACAGGGACCATTTGTCGGGAACACTACGGGCTTCGCGAAATAAAAGTTACCGCATGGGGGGGAAATGTTTGCCAACCGGGCTTAGCTTGAATACAGTGCCTTAAAGCGTCTAAGGAATCGAGCCACCAACCACAATCCCAATAGGCCAAACCCGGAGAAGCCGACCCACGCCGAGGCTAAAACGGCATCGATGCGAATCAGTTGGCCCAAAAGGGCGCCTATATGCCTTGGAACCTGAGGACCGGAGGGCTCTCTCACTAGGGAATCAAATATTTGGGATTGGGCCACAATGACAAACCCCGCTAACAGGATGGTCCAAGGTCCGGCAGGGGTTTCCGTGGCAAAGACCACTATAAAGGCAACGGTTACCGGGGCAAGCGCGGCGAGTTTACCCAAACGAATAGCCCACATGGGTACGGTTTCGGTCTCGTACCGGGCCACGGTGGTAACCCCGGCGATATAGACCCCAACCGCAAGGGAGGCAAAGATGCCAAAAGCGTTTGGCAAGGAACAGGCCAAAGCGCTACCCAAAAGCACATTCATGGCCCGACAGGCCCCCATGAATAGGGGTCCAACAGGGGTGGTTTTGGCCCACCCGTTGTAGCCAAGCACCAATAGGGAAATGAGTAAGGCATAGGAAGCGGCTAGAGGACAGCCAAGGGCAAGGGAAACGACGAAGGCAAGGCCGATCCCGGCCATAAGAAAGAGCAAACCGGTTACGAGGGCCGCCTTGGGTGAAATCCTTCCCGATGGGATAGGGCGTTCGGGCCGCTCTAGGGCATCTGTGTTACGGTCAAACCAATCGTTTAGGACCATTCCACCCAAATAGAGAAATATCGACGCCAAACAGACCCCACAAAGGGGCAAAAGGGTTGGCCAATTGGGAGAGGTGGCAATCAAAGCCCCGAGAATAACATTGGACGGGGCCGACGGAACAAGCCCGATTCGAGTGATTTGGGCAAAGGCAACCAAGCGCACACCAAGGCGGGGATGCCCGGGGTGTGCGATATTCCGTGATCGGTCATTCGGCTTGAAATCAGACATAGGGACAGGGGATCAAGGATCAAAGCGGTGGGAAAGGCGACGGCTATTCATGTCGAGGGCTTCGAGAACCTCAATAACCGGCCCCACATCCAAGTTAAAATCACGGGCCCAGTTAATGATGTCTAAGTTTTCCTGACCGGCCTTGAGGCGGTCGGCGATCCGGTCGAGAAGTTCACCATGTTGTTCAAAAAGACGGTGAAGCAAACCAAAATCGCCACGGTCCAGTTCCACCCAAAAACGGGTGCCCTGAAGGTGTTCCAGCCACCTTGCCCGGAGATAGCCCCACCAATGGGTTTTCACCCACTGTTTAATGGCGCCTTCACCAAGGTCCGCGCCGATCTTTTCACTTTCAATCCATTTGTGGCGCTCAGCTTCTTGTTCCGAGTCGGAAAAAACAGAAGATTTGACCAGGTTGTCCCGGTTAGGCTCTTCCGAAATGTTGGATGTGTTGGTCATGGTATCCTCTGGGACCTTTCGATCCCCTCCATCCAATTTTAGCACACGATCCGCACCCAAATGTCAACTATCGGCAAAGATAACCGCCATCCACAATCAAATTCGTGCCCGTAATGTAGGCCCCGGCAGGGCTGGCAAGTAGCAAAGCGGCTCCCACCAGCTCGTCAGGTTGGCCCCAGCGACCCAGGGCGGTATGGACCGCAAAGACCGCTTTGTCGGCATCGGAAAGGAGCTTGCCCGGAAGCTCGGTAAGAAACGGCCCAGGCGAAAGGCAGTTCACCGTGATTCCAAAAGGCCCCAAATCCAGCGCATTAGCTCGAGCTAAACCCAAGAGTGCCGACTTTGTGGCGGAGTAGGTGTTGCGTCCTTCCTTGGAAACGGTTGCCATTATCGAGGCGATATGGATCACCCTTCCCCAACCTCGTTCCTTCATGCCCTTGGCCACGCTCCGTGTCAAGGCCATGACTGAGGTCAGGTTGAGTTCCACAATTTGATCCCACGCCTCATCGGTAATTCGGTCGATTACCTCAGGTCGATTCGATCCGGCATTATTTACCAATATGTCCACTCGGCCCCAAAGGGCTTCGGCCTCCTTGGCCAACCGCCCCGCTTCACCCCGTTTGGCCAAGTCCACAACGAGAATCTTTCCCTCGCCAGTAGTCCCCAAAAGGACTTCGTCCAAGGATTTGCGCAATTTGGCCTCATCCCGGCTCGCCAAGATGACTTTTGCCCCCTGTTCAACGAGGCCTCGAGCCATAGCTTTGCCTAGTCCTTGACTGCCGCCGGTTATCAAAGCCACTTTGCCCGATAAATCAAACCTTCCTGACATAACAATTCCTTGGTCAAAAGACCACTTGGGGTATCCACTTGCGCTTGACCGGGATGCAAAAAGGGGCTATTGCCCCTTCAAGTACCTTTGTGAGTTTACAATGCGGATTGGGTCTTGGCTTCTGGTTGCCTTGCTTGCCAATGTCACCGGCTGTTTGGGCCGGTGGTCCGAAACCAGAATTTTGCCCAATCCTCAGACTGCCCTTTTCTCAAATGACAAAGCCGCCAAAGCGATTACAGGCCCCCTTGCATTAAAAGGCATTTCGGGCAAAGACGCTGTCCGACTGGAAATTTCTCTATTGGAGTTTACCCCAGGCGATTCCTATCCCAACGAGAAAATTTGGACCTTGGCGGATGAATCTGGGCAAAATCTTGAACAACGGGTCATCCTCGAAGAAAACGGCCTTCGAATTGGCACCCTAGGAGGCCAGATCCCCTCGGAACTCTATCGCGTGATCCACTCCAAAAAAATCAATCCCGAACCTCGTGCGGTGCAAATGTTTTTGAACCAAGCCAAACAGCTCCAGCTGGGAGCCAACTATTCCGAATGTGCGGTCGACCTTGTCCGCGATGGCCGCATCACCTCACGGGAATACCTTCGCGCCACCCTCATGCTAGAAATCACCCCGGAGGAAACAGGGGACAAGCGCTTAAAACTCAGAGTGACCCCGGTGGTTCGGTATGGGGAAATCGAAATGGAGCCAAGGCCGGTGGTCCATCCGAGCGGCTACCGGCATTTCGAAATTGTTCCAAGGCACACCGAAGATGCGCTGGGCTGGATCGGTTTTGATTTGCACCTTGGAGCGGGGGAATATGGCATAATTGGTTGCGGGCTGGGTAACCCTCAATCGTTTGGGCAGATGGCGTTTCTCAATCAACAAACCCAAAGCCCGGTGCAACGGATGCTTTTGGTGCGGGCCATAAGGCACATTTCCGCAACCGAAGAATCGACCGATCACGAAGGCCCCCTGCCCATTGCCAGCCAGGCGGCCGGCGTGGTAAGCGGTGGACAATAATGGCGGCAAAGTAACACGGCGGCAAAGTAACGCTGTTTCCATATCCGCTTTTCCCCAAATGAAACCGAGTTGGCAACCGAAGTGTTTCCGGCAATTCTCCCAGATCAAGGGATTCCATCGGAACTCGCAGGGCCAAAACCCTAAAAAGAGTGCAATGAATACCTTTTGGTGGGGCCATACCATCTTGGGTTTTCTGGCAATCCGAAGTTTCTAACGGTTGCCCATAAGAGGGATCCCATGCAAAACCAATTGCGGTTGGCTTTGGTATTACTTGCCGCGGGCGTTTTTGCGGCCATCTTGCCTCTTGGATTGATCGCATGGGATCACCCAGACCGCTTTCTTGAGACAATTCAGCGAGAATTAAAAGACGGCTCAACAGAATACTTGCTTATCCTTTGCCTGTTCCTTGTTCCTTCGGTTGCCAATGCGTGGTTGGGTTACAGTTTCGTTTCCGGTAAAGGCTGGGGTTTGGTGCCCTTATGCCTAATTGTTCCGGTTTGGGCGTGGGTGACCTGTATAAACGATGCCAAAGGGCCGATTGTTATCTTGCTTTCTCTGGTGCCCTCCGGGGTTTGCTGGCTTTCGGGCCGCCTCGGGCAACGATTTCGTATGAAAAATCCGCCCTCGAAGACCCAATCAGATAACGGTGCGCCGGAAACCGCCGGGTAGCGTTTTGTAGCCTGGCATCCTGTTCATGCAATGGTTGGTTTGCTGTTGAAGACTAATATCGTCCCCGTTTGTCCTATTCTCGTTGAAACCAATTCCTATTAGCAGCAGCCCGGGGCGGAGCAGTCCACGGTTGTAAGCGCGGGGCCAAGGCCGCAACGATCTTTGGCTAGGCAATCGGCGTGTTTTCCCCCTAGATGGAAAAGGAGCCCGGCGGGGGTAACCTCGCATTCAAGGATCGGATATTGGGAGATAACGCCGCCTTCATATTCCACCTCTATGGGAATTTCATCTGAGTCAAAGAGGACGGATGCCATGTTCAAAATCGTCTCAAGTTTTGAAGAGGGAAGGCGATGGTCGAAATCGTGGGCAATCAAGGTTTGCAGCACACAAGCGACGCTTTTGCGTCTTGTGCCGCCACAGTCGATGAAATCCTTCTGGACCCGGCCGATTTCGGTAACATGAAAATGAGAAGGGATAAACTCTCCTCCCGGGAGCATAAATTGCATGGCCACTGCAGGATGGTCCATGAGGGTTTTGCGAAAATCGGCCAAGAGCATAGTGACAACCTCAAAGAATTGGCAAGAAACTGGAACCGGTAAACCTATAAGCAGATACCGACTTTTTGTCGAAATGTCTGGTACCCTGCCACCAGCCCGTTGCGCCATGCGGGTTGGGGCAAGGCCGGTTCGCGAAAACCAACCATTTTGGCTACGCCATCGGCGACGGTGTAAGGGTTCTGGTTTCCGGATTGGCGGCGGCTGTGGGTTTCAAACCCTGCCAAAGCGGCGGCTGCGGCACCAAGGGCGGGGCCCTCGAAAGAGCGTGGTCGCTCCAGTGGCCGGTTAAGCAAGGTGGCAAGAATCTCAAGCATCAGATCGCTTTTGGCGATGCCCCCCGAGACCGATATTCGCGATATCCTTTGGCCGTTTTTCTCATGGGCCTCGACCCCGGCGGCGATTAAGTAGGCAATGGCCTCAAGGGACGCGCGGTACCGGATGGCGGGATCGGCCGGTTCGGCGGGAGCCCATTCGACTCGTGGGGCTGAAACCCCAAGTGATGGTTCTGGAAACACAAATGGGAGAACCCCGATGCCTTGACATCCAGAGGGAACCAGTCGGCCGGTTTTTTCCAGTGTCGCCCAATCGGGATTGGGTCCTAGGATGCGGTCGAGGAACAGCGCACCGTTTGTATAGCAGCGCATCCACAGATAGGGCCCCCAGTTGAGCCTCATGCAGTCGAGGTCATCGCCCGCGGGGGGCGCTGTTGCGCCGGCATTGACCACGGCGGAATTGCCCAAAATGATGGCAATTTGTCCCGCCTCTACGGCGCCGCCTCCCGCCAAGCCGGCCTGTTGGTCATCGGAGGCGGGAAAGAGCAATGGGGCGGAGCCGGGCTCGATCCCGCAGCTAAGGCAGATCCCCTTTTCCAGAGGACCGATAGGGGTATTCATGTCGAGAATGGGGGGCAATTGTTCCTTTACAAGAGCGCGGTTTGCCGGTATTTTCAAGGAATCGAGCATGGACATGGCATAATTGCCCGTTCGGAGATCCAAAATGCCGGTGGAGGCGGCGCTTGAGAGGCTCGTCTGGTCGAAGTTGCCTGTGAGGTATCCCCCGCAAAGGCTGCCATGGGATAAGATGCGCCAAGTTCGTTTCCAATCCGCTTTGCTTAAGGTGGCCTCGTCTTTTAGCCAATGGCTTAGCGAATAACGGGCCGCCCACGGCCCTCCAGAGATCTCTCGGGCACGAATCTGACCCCCCAAGCGGGCAAGGCCCTCTGCGTGGTAGGGGGCTAGGGTGGAATCGTTCCAACAGATCGCCCGGCGCACCTGAAGGTGGTCATGATCTAGGCGGCCAGAGGTGTGGTGCGTCGCACTTATGCCCGCGACGGCCCAATCCCAAAGTCGGCCAATCTCCTGTAGTTTTGAGGCCAGCCCCCGAGTGGCGGCATGGGCCTGACCCTCGATCTGGTGGAGGTTGAGTTCACTGACACCACCCTCGGTCCACAGGTCGGTGGTTAGGCGTACCTCGGCAAGAGTTTGGCCATCGAGGTCAAACGCCAAGGCTTTGACCCCGCCGGTGGAAAAATCATATCCCACCACCACCGCATCATCGGGAACCATCGTCAACTGTTGCATGGACACATTCCTTGGAATCTCGGCGAGGTCATTTCGCCGGCAGGATCAGCATGGCATCGCCATAGCTATAGAAACGATAGCCTAAACGGACCGCCTCGCCATAGGCAAGGACAAGTCTTTTGGACCCGGTCAGGGCTTGGGTTAGCAAAAGCAGGCCGGACCGCGGCAAATGAAAGTTGGTCAACAGGCCTTGAACGACCCGAAAGGTGTGCCCCGGGCGAATGGTCAGGTCCGCCTTTCCTTCCCATGGGTCGATGGCTTTGCCCCAATTCTTCGAGGCGGTTTCCAACACCCTGGTGGTGGTGGTTCCAATGGCAAAGATCCTGCCGCCCCTTTTTTTGCAGTCGATGATCTTTTGCGCCACAACCATGGAGACCTCGCCCCATTCAGGTTCGACTTCGTGTGCGGCTGGATCGCCCTGGATGGTTTGAAAGGTTCCCGGTCCCACATGGAGGGTGACCAGGGCCATATCCACGCCCATTTGGCCAATGCGATCCAAAAGTTCCTGGGTGAAATGCAGACCCGCGGTGGGTGCGGCGACCGATCCGGGAGGCCTTGCCCAGAGCGTTTGATAACGCTGGCGATCTCCCGGTTCTTCACGGCCGGAGCGAATGTAAGGGGGCAAGGGTAGGTGGCCAAAGCGATTTAGAAGATCGGCAAAATCCCCACCAAGCTCCGGGCGCACCAGCCAACGCCGCCTTTCGCCACGCCTGGCCAGCGTCAGGGCTAGGGTGGAATCCTCCGGCTGACCCACTTGGGGACCATTTTGAGGGGCTTTAGCCAAAAAACGGGTTCCCGGCCCAGGCTTGCCCCCGGTTTGGGCCATGACTTCCCAAAGGCCATCCGTGTCTTGGCGAACAAATAACATTTCAAAGGCTCCGCCGGTCCCTTCACGGGTTCCCAAAAGGCGGGCGGGGAGAACTTTGGTATCGTTGAAAATCAAAAGATCACCGGGAACAAGCCAATGGGGCAGGTCCCGAATCCGTTGGTGATGAAGCGTATCCCCATCAAGGACCAGCAACCTGGCCGCATCCCGGGGTTCGGCGGCGTGTTGAGCGATGCTCTCCGACGGCAGTTCGTAGTCGACAAACCAATTGGCCGAGGGAGGGGTGGTATCGGTGGTCACCAGTTTTACTTAAACGATTTGACCAAACCGTCGAAACCGGATTGATACTTTTCAATGGTTTTGGCGGGGCCAACCATGCGGATCTGGTAAGGGGTTTCACCCTCCAGATAAATGGCGGTCATTTTATAGCCGGCCCGTGGTTCGGATTTTGAGTTGGGATTAAACGGTGCCGCCTTGAACATATAGGTGCCGCTGATGTCAAGCCTCTTGCCGGAAAGCCCGGCGATCTTAACATCGGTTTCTTTGGATTCCCCGTCGGGAAAAGTGTCCTTCCAGCGCTTGATATTTTGGGGAATGCCGCCCCCGAGTCCCTTGAAAAGGACAACTTCGCCGTCTTTGCCCTCGGCCCCGGGGAGTTTGAATTGGCCGGCACGCATGGAGTTAGAGGGAACTTCTTCTTTCCAATCGCCGGGAACATTCGCAGCGGTTTTTTCGATTTTGATGACAGAGCCTTTTTCCGGGCTCGGGCTGGTCTCTTGGCAGATGCCAAAGGTTCCCAAGGCAAGGATAAGTGTCGGGCCCAAAATGCGTTGCGAATATTTCATAACCATCACTCCTTAAGTTAACAGATCTAAAAACGGATCATTCTAAAGGCCTTTGAACCACTCAAATCCATGGGCAACTTTGCCTGATTCGGCGTCCCCCGGGTGAACAAGAATGGCGAATCGCAGTTTGAGCGATTCCCCCGATTTGAGCTTCACAAGATCGTTATTGCCTCGCATGGCGGGGAAACCGGATTTGGCCCGACCAAATGGATTGGCCGCAAGTAAACCATATCCCCTCGCGTGCCAGCACGATTTGAACGCATTCTTCGGATCCGCCATGACGGTAAGCCCCGCTACCTTGCCGTCCACTTCGCCGGAATAGTCCACCCAGTCAAGCACCTTTCCCCAGATGTTTGGCTCACGGGTTTTTCCCTCGGAGCTGGTGAGTTTGCCTTTGCCTTTTTCCGCCATAATATCCCGAACACGGATACCAAAAGAGCCTTCTTTGGTGTCCTCAAAAGTGAGGTTATGTTCCACCGCATTTAGTTTGGTTTCCATAACAATCAAGCGCTGGCCGTCAGTACCCTTGGCGATTCGGTAAGTGCGGGTCTCGCGGAGGATGTTCTTGTTGTCCGCGGAAAGCCAATCGAGTTCAAGCGTGGCAAAATCGTTACCTAGCTTGATGTAAGCCACCTTGATTTTCCCATGAGCCCCGTCTTCGGACCAGAAATCGACTCCTTCGATCCCTTTCTTCTTTATCGTTTCAAGACCTTCCGCCTTGATATCGCCATGACAAAACCAAGCTGACTTTTGGTGTTTGTGGTCCGTTGTTTTTTCGGCGGACCCGGTTTGGGCAGGCTCCATGGGCCAAGCCCTGGTCAAGAAAACTCCTTCTGAGGAGACGATGGGCCAAAGATACGGCTTGGCGACCGTGCTCCCCATGTGCAACCGAGTGAACAATTTGCCGTCGATATCAAACCGAATGGAATCTTTCCCCTCGGCGGTGACCTTGACATCCGCCTTGGCGGTTGTTGCCACCAAAAGGCCCATTGTGGACAGGACTAAAAGGACAAGTCGCTTCATGGTTTTCGTTCCTGGATGTGGGAACCGGGGCATTTCCACCAGTTGTCCTATACAATTTCCGATTGGAGCATTAGGATATTTGGGGGGCCCGGGGAATTCCGATAGGAAGATTCTACCAAAAGGGTCACTCCGTGTCACCCGTCCCCCGATTCCCAAACATTTTAAGGGGTTCCCATTATGCGAACTATCTTGGGCAGGTTTTCTGTCGTTCCACTGCTTCTTGTAGCAGCCACATGGGCACTATTGGCCCCAGGAACCCTTCACGCTCAAAAGGACAAACCGACATTTGTTGTTCGGATGGCGCCGATTGAAAACCTGATGGGGGATATCCTTCACTTTGCAAAGGTCATAGGTCGCGAGGGGGAGGTCCAAATGGCCGAAACCTTGCTTAAGAATTTCACGGGGGGCGGTGGTATAGATGGCTTGGATTCAACCAAGCCTTGGGGTGTTTATGGAAAGATTGGACCGGGAGGGATCGATAGCGAAGGTGTCCTTGTTGTTCCGATTGCCGACAAGAAGAAGTTTCTGGGTTTTTTGGAAAAGATTGGACAGAAGCCCGAGGAGAAGAAGGGGCTCTACACCTTAAACATTGATCAAAGCCCGTTTCCTCTCTTTTTTAGGTTTGAAAAGGGCTACCTCTGGGGCACCATCCGCGACGAAAAGTCCATTGACACGGACTCCCTGCCGGATACGGCCCAGCTTTTGCCCGCCAGCAAAACCGGATTCATGTCGCTGACTTTCGATTTCGCCGGGATTCCCGAAGAAATCAAAAAGATGGTCATTGGTCAAGTCGAAGTTGCCGTGGGACAGGCCAAGGAAAAGGCACTGGATGAAAAGGATCCCAACAAGCGCAGGGGGCAGATTTTGGGGGCTGAGGGAGCCGGTTCGACCATGATCCAAATGCTCAAGGAGGGGGGCGAACTTTCAGTAAAAGTGGACCTAAACAAAACCTCAAACGATTTGGCTTTAGAGTTTTCCTTTGAGGGCAAGCCGGGGTCGAACCTGGCCAAGGAACTAGCCCAATTGGGAGCTCGAAAAGGGGTTAGCGGGGGCTTGGCCGGCGACGATTCGGCCTATTCCTTTGGTTTGAACTTTGGAATCTCTGATCGGTTTGCCAAGCTTTTGCTGGATGAATTTAACAAAGCCGCAGCCGATTCCCTAGCCAAGGACAATATCCCTGACCCGAAACAAAAAGAATTGGTCTTGAAAGCAGTCGAGGCTTTAAGACCTCTGATCGCTTCGGGAATTGTGGACCTTGGATGGGACATCCGCGGTCCCGGACCAAATGGCAAGTTCAACATCATTGCCGGGCTTGGGATTCCCAATGCAAAAAAAATCGAGGAACTCATCAGGGATTTGACCACACAAATACCCGAATTAAAGGATGTGATCCAGTTGGATGTCGCCAAGACCGCCAAAGTCACCATTCACCGAATCGTTATTGATCCCCTTCCCAAGGAGCTTCGTGACATTGTTGGGACCAGCCCCATTTTGGTTGGTTTTGCCGAGGGCGCGATTTATGTTGGATTGGGTTCCGAAGGGCAAAAAAACATCGAGTCTCAGGCTGCCAAGGGCAAAACCAGCTCGGCCTTGTTGGCCTTTGATGTGCATATGGCCAAGGCCGTTACGCTTATGGCAAAAACCCAACCCCAAGCCATTGGGGCCGCGCGAAAGGCGTTTGACGGCAAATCGGGTCAAGACCTGATCGAAGTCAAAGTTGCCTCGGGTGACAAACTAGTGGTCAAGTTTTCCATGAAGACCCAAGTCCTAGCGTTCCTGATGGGGTTGCGTGGAGGCGTTTAACAATACGAATCAAAGAGCGATCAATTGGGGTTTATATCCCAAATAGGGCACCCATGATGGCAAAGCCCAAAATTAACAAAAGCCCCATCAGGAATACCTGCTTGGGGCTTTGCCTTTTTAGGAGATTGTGGACCATGGCAAGGTCTCCCTGATCGATGGCGGCATGGAGATTCCATTCATAACGCCCCTCGGGATAATCGCCCAGCCGGTCGCTTTGCCAAACGCCATTGTCGGTGGCGGGTCCTGCCGCGGTAAGATCCGCTTTCAAAACATTATTTGGATCAGGAAGGGCGATGGTCCGCTCGGCCCGGACGCTTAAGGGCAACATCTGCCAAAGGTGGGCTGCCTGGATGATGCACTCTTGATCATAAGAATTTGCATTCCCCAAACCGATCCGAGCACCATCCACCAAGGCTTGGGCCGCGCCCAAATAGAACGCTGAATCCGGCCCTTTCAACAGAACTACCAAATGGGCAAGTTGGGGCAAGGGCTCGGCATCATTCTGGCCAGCAAAGGCAAAGGGGTCGGCCCAGGTCCATTGCTTCCTTGACCAAACCCGAATCTGGGCCAAGGAATCGCCCAGCGAAAGGGTTGCGCCGATGCGAAATCGGCCCGCCCGCAAAAACGCCACGGCGGGCTGCGCCATGGTTAACGATTGGAGCCAAAGGGAAAGATGCTGCCAAGCCGGTTGACATGCTTTGGGCAAGTCTTCGGGAAAAGGGGTGGTTCCTTCCCGGTTGAGGGGACCTTGCCACAAACATTGGGGTTGAGAATTCAAAGTATTTCCGTTTTCTGCCGTGGCGGGTTCGTTTCGCTCTGGACGGGCACCATCCCGCTTTGCAAAACAACTCTCATGCTAGCAAACATCACCAAGTCAGCCACCCCCCCGGCACCGTCACTTTCCGCATCGCGGTCCCAAATGGGGTTGGGGCGCCTGATTTTGGCAGCCGGATTGCTCGCTTTTTTGCTTATGCCCATAGGCCATGGGTGTGCCCTCTCCCACAAACACCCAAACGATGAAGAGGACGATGGTGTGGCTTTTCGCCTTGGGGCAATACCAAAATCCTCCCACGGACCCAAGTCAATTCCAAAAGGATGATAAAAGAAATCCCTAAGGAGTTCGTTCGCGTTCACGGAATTTTAGGAATTTTGTTGACCTAACGGGTGAGGATAGAGCATACCATCTGGCATGAAGTTTCACAATCCTCCAAGTGTTTCTGAGAAGGATTTTGAATCTTTTCCCAAATGGTTGGGGATTTATTCACCACACTTCGACTTTCCGTTGAGATGTGGAAAGCCATGGCGGTTCGTCGAGAAGCCAATGAGGTTGAATTTCAGAACCAAATAAGTGTATTGAAGTCGGATAATGCCCTTTTGCGGGAACGGGTTGCCAAATGGG